>NZ_JBHXEM010000017.1:0-115466 GCF_042724755.1 Kitasatospora sp. NPDC127067
AGTTTCCGTCGTCCCCGCCCGGTCCGGTCCTTGCGGATCTCGAAGTCCATCGCACCCCTTGAACTGGGGTGTTGCAACGATCCCTAGAACCCAAGCCGCGCGGCCGGGGCCATCGACGCCCGCGCGCTCGCCTCCCGGGGCGCGTAGCCTCGCGTCATGGACCCGTCCTCCCCGTACCTGGAGCGCGCGTCCCGGCTGCCCGGCGCGGTCGTGTGGACGAAGCAGGCCCTCGGCCGTACGGATGTCGGACGCACGGGCGCGGATGCCGGACGTACGGGCAATGCCTTGGCCGGGGCCGTCCTGCCCGACGGCTGCATGGACCTGCTGTGGACGGAAGGCCGGCTGCTGGTCGCCGGACCGGACACCCACGCCTTCCGCCCCGGCCCCGGACTGCGCGGCCCATGGGTCGGCGTGCGCTTCCGCCCCGGTGCCGCCCCCGCCCTGCTCGGCGTCCCCGCCCACGAACTCCGCGACCGGCGCGTCGAGTTGGCCGACCTGCGGCCCGCCGCCGAGGTCCGGCACCTCATCGAACACATCGACGCGGCCCCCGACCCGGCCGCCGCACTGGAAGCCCTGGCCCTGCGCCTGGCGGCCGAGGCACCGCCCGAGGACCCGCTCATCCGCGCGGTGGCCGCCTCGCTCGCCGCCGGGCGGTCCGTCGCCGCGACGGCCGGGGCGGTCGGCCTCGGCGCGCGCCAACTCCACCGCCGCTCCCTGACCGCCTTCGGCTACGGCCCCAAGACCCTCGCCCGGATCCTGCGCATGCAACGCGCCCTGGCCCTCGCCCGGGCCGGCGTCCCACTGGCCGACACGGCAGCCCGGGCCGGCTACGCGGACCAGGCCCACCTGGCCCGCGACGTACGGGAGTTGACGGGCATGCCGGTGACCGCGCTACTGCTCCCCTAGCCTCCTCCCCCCTACAGCGGCGCGAGCAGATCCACCCCGTTGCCGTCCGGATCGTGCACCACGGCGTACCGCTGCCCCCAGAAGGCGTCCCAGGGCTTCAGCTCCCCGTGGTACCCGGCGCCGGTCAACTCCTCGTACACCGCGTCCACCTGCGCGGGACTCGCGCAGCGGAACGCCAGCGCTGAGCGCGTACCGGCGCTCGGCGGCTGCCACGCGGGATGGAACGACCGGATGGTGGCCTCGGCGTCGAGCACCAGCAACGGCCCGCCCGGCAACGTGCCCTCGACGTGCGGCTCCCCCTCGACCCCTGCCGGAAACTCCACCCCCAACCTCCGGTAGAAGGCGACCGAGGCGGCCATGTCCGAAACGGCCAGCCCGACGAAGGCGAACTGCGGTGCAGATGTGCTGTTCATGCCTGCCACGCTAGACACCCCCCACGCACCCGGTCTTGAACGAATCGGACACCCGGGGCCGCCCGGTCCGCCCGCGCGGTCCGCCCGCGCGGTCCGCCCGCGCGAGCCCGCCTCGAAGCGGCACCGACACCCCGACGCGCTCGGTCCCCGCGAGGGTCGCGGCGCCGGATCAGAATGGGTCATGCCCACACCGGACTCCTCGGGGCCGCCGCCCGAGCACCCATCGCCCGGCACGGCCCCCGCCCGGGCCGGAGAGCGGTGGTGGCCGGTCGTCTCCGCGGTGCTGATCGCCGCCCTGCTGCACGTCATGCTTCCCGAGACCTATCGGGAGAGCCCCCCGTGGGCGCTGCCGGCGGTCCTGCTCGTCCTGCTCGTCGTGCTGATCGTCGGCGACCCCGGTCGCATCGACCGCCGCCGGCGGTGGCTGCGCGTGGTCACCGACCTGGTGATCGCGTTCGTGACGCTGGCGAACCTGTTCGCCGCCGGGCGGCTGGTGGCCGACATCCTGACCGGCAACAAGATCTACGCCGACAACGCGACCGGCCTGCTGGCGACCGGCGGCGTGGTCTGGGCGACCAATGTCATCGCCTTCGCGCTCTGGTACTGGGACCTGGACCGGGGCGGGGCGGCCGCCCGGGCGTACCGTCCGTTCGCCGACCCCGCGTTCGTCTTCCCGGAGATGCAGTACCCGCACCACGCACCGCCCGACTGGGTGCCGATCTTCGCGGACTACCTCTCGCTGTCCTTCTGGACGGCCACGGCCTTCAGCCCGACCGACGTCTCCGCGATCCGGAGGTGGGCCAAGGCGCTGATGATGGCCCAAGCCGCCGTCTCACTGGCGGTCGGAGCCCTGGTGATCGCCCGCGCGATCAACATCCTCCAGTAGCCCGCGCAGACCCGCGGGCGGTACCCGGGCGGGCCGCCCGGGTACCGGCCGAGGCCGCCGTCGGCCTCAGCCCTTCTTCCGCAGCACCATGAACTGGTCCGGCTTGATCAGGTCCATGCTGTACCGGAGGGTGTTGTCCGGCAGCATCGTGATCGCGGGATAGACCACCCCGTGGTCCTCGTCGGCGAGGCACTTCGTACCGGGGGAGGAGCCGGTCACCCGGTGCGCGTAGGTGATCCGGTTCTCGTTGGCCTGGGAGAGCGTCCACGCGCCCTCGCACCAGGTGCCGGACTGCGGCCTCTCGGTGCGGATCCTGCTCTTCTCCTCGCTCTCCGCCGACTGGACGACGGTGAGGACGACGGTGGTGACCTCCCCGCCGGCGGCCGTGCGTTCGCCGACCCACGTCCCGAGGAACTTCGCGGGGACGACGCCCGGCCCCGGGTCCGAGGGGGGTGCGCCGGGCGAGGGGCTGTCGTCGGCCGGAGCGGAGGCAGCACCGGTCGGTTCCGGGCCCTTCGGATCCGGGCTCTTCGAAACCGGGGCGGTGGGTGCCGCCCCACCCCCGGTCGGGGCGGTCCGCCCGGCGTTCGATGCGCCGGTGTCCCCGTCGGTCCTCCGTAGTTGTTCGACCATCAGGTACCCGCCGCCCAGCAGCAGTGCGCCGACCAGCACGGCCGTCAGCGCGCCGTACCTCCGTCGGCCGCGTGGCCGCGGCGGGTGCGGCCCGTAGCCCGGCACCGCCGTCGGCGCCGTGAGCGGTGCCGGTGGCACCGGGACCGGGGCCGGGGCCGGCGTCCAGGGCTCGACGGGCGGGACGAGCCCTACGGGCGGTGGGCCGAAACCCGGCGGGGCCGGCATCCCGGCCCCGGCTGCACCAGCCGTACCGGGAACCCCAGCCGTACCGGGCACCGCGTACGCACCGCCGCCCGGTACGGCCTTCGCGGCCTCGCCCGTCTGCGCCCTCGCCACCTCGGCGACCACCGAGCGCCCGGTGGGATCCGGGGTCGCGACCACCGGCTCCGCACCGGGGGCGGCGGTCCTCTCCTCCGCGGCCCTCTCCTCCGCGGCCGTCCCCTCCGCGGCCGTCCCCTCCGCGGCCGTCCCCTCCCGGGCCTCCCGCTCCCCCTCCAGGTCCAGCAGCTGCACGGCGCTGCGCCCGACCGCCGCCGCCAGGGCCGGCGGCAGCCAGTGGCCCTGCCCCAGCCGGGCGGCGGCCGCGCCGTCGCCGTCCAGCCGTTCCCGGAGCCGTTCGGGCGTCGGGCGGCCGGACGGGTCCTTGGACAGGCAGTCACGGACGATCGAGTGCAGCGGGCCGGGCAGTCCGGAGAGGTCGGGTTCCTCGTGCAGCACCCGGTAGAGCAGGACGGGCGCGCTCACCCCGGAGCCGAACGGCATCCTGCCGGTCGTCGCGTACGCGAGTACCGCGCCGAGTGAGAAGACGTCGCCGGCCGGCCCGGCGGGCAGCGCGTTGACCTGCTCCGGCGACATGAAGCCCGGCGAGCCGAACACCTGGCCGGACTGGGTGAGCACGGTGGTGGCGTCCAGCGCGCGGGCGATGCCGAAGTCGATCAGCCGGGGGCCGTCCAGGCTGAGCAGCACGTTCGACGGCTTGACGTCCCGGTGCACCAGGCCGAGGCGGTGCACATGGGTGAGCGCCTCGGCGAGACCGACTCCGAGGGTTCGCACGGCCGGCTCGGGCAGCGGCCCGAACTCCCGTACGGCGGCGTTGAGCGCGGGGCCCGCGACGTAGCCGGTGGCCACCCAGGGGCGGTCACCCTCGGTGTCCGCGTCCAGGACGGGTGCCGTCCACGTGCCGCCGACCCGTCGGGCGGCCGCCACCTCCTGGCGGAACCGGGCCCGGAACTCGGGGTCCCCGGCGAGGTCGTGACGGACCACTTTGACGGCGACGGTCCGCCCGCCCGATGTCCGGCCGAGGTAGACCCGGCCCATCCCGCCCGCCCCGAGCTGCCGCAGCAGCCGGTACTCGCCCACCCGCCGCGGATCGTCCGCTGCCAGCGGCTGCATGCCCACGCTCCCCTCGACGCCGGGCGCGGCCGTCCCCACCCCTCGCGTCCGGAGCAGACGCTATCGGTCCGGGACCACCCGTGGGACGGGATCGCGGTCACGGAATCATCATCAGACGATCACACCGCCCCTGGCTTTCACGGCCCACGGCCCCGCGACAATCCGCCTCCCCGTCGCGCCCACCCGTCGCCCCTCTCGGGACCGAGCGCCGGCCGACCGGTGGCCTCCGCCAGACGGGTGTGGGAGGCGCGTCCGTCCTCCGCCAGGGCTTCCAGGAGGGGGAGGTCCTCGTCGGGCGTGGGGAGCGGGCGGTCGGCGGGGGTGGGCCGGCCCTCGGTCAGCCGCCGTACCTGGCCGTCGGTGGGGGAGTGCACAAGGAACCACGAGGTCGTGGTGGCGGAGGTCTTCATCCTGATGCCGCCCGCGGCTGTACTGCCGGCGGACGGGGCGGACCGAGGTGTGGCCTGATGCGGAAGGCAGTGACGATCCAGGAGCCGGTTGCCGGCCGACCGCAACCGGAACGGCAACCGCGAGACGACGAAGGCCCGGACCGCGTGATGCGGTCCGGGCCTTCTGCCGGCGGAGGATACGAGATTCGAACTCGTGAGGGATTGCTCCCAACACGCTTTCCAAGCGTGCGCCCTAGGCCTCTAGGCGAATCCTCCGTGGGAGAGCTTAGTACATGTTTCGGGGTGGTCGCGACCACCTGTCCCGCAGGCGGAGGGATGGGGTGGCCTGTGGATCGTCGGGGCCGGGATCCGGTACTGTGGGGGTCAGCCCCTCGTGTGGCGTCATCTCTCTGAACCCCCCCAGGGCCGGAAGGCAGCAAGGGTAGGAGGGCTCTGGCGGGTGCACGGGGGGTCTTTGCGTTCCCGGGGCCGGGGTGAGGGGTGAGGGGCGACGCGTTTGTCGGTCCGTCCCGATATCGTCGGGGGTGTGTCCCTAGCCCTGTACCGCCGCTACCGCCCCGAGACCTTCGCGGAGGTCATCGGGCAGGAGCACGTGACCGCTCCGCTCCAGCAGGCCCTGCGCAACAACAGGGTCAACCACGCGTACCTGTTCAGCGGGCCGCGTGGCTGTGGAAAGACGACGAGCGCGCGCATCCTGGCCCGTTGCCTCAACTGTGAACAGGGGCCGACGCCGACGCCCTGCGGGGAGTGCCAGTCCTGCCGGGACCTGGCGACCGGCGGGCCCGGGTCGATCGACGTGATCGAGATCGACGCCGCCTCGCACGGTGGTGTGGACGACGCGCGCGAGCTGCGCGAGCGGGCGTTCTTCGCGCCGGTGCACAGCCGGTACAAGATCTTCATCCTGGACGAGGCGCACATGGTGACCTCGGCCGGCTTCAACGCGCTGCTCAAGGTCGTCGAGGAGCCGCCGGAGCACCTCAAGTTCATCTTCGCGACCACCGAGCCGGAGAAGGTGATCGGGACGATCCGGTCCCGGACGCACCACTACCCGTTCCGGCTGGTCCCGCCCGGCACGCTGCGCGACTACCTGGCGGAGGTGTGCGGCCGGGAGGGGATCCAGGTCGAGGACACCGTGTTCCCCCTGGTGGTGCGGGCGGGTGCCGGGTCGGTGCGTGACTCGATGTCGGTGATGGACCAGCTGCTGGCCGGGGCCGCCGAGGGCGGCGTCACGTACCAGATGGCCACGTCGCTGCTCGGCTACACCGACTCCGCGCTGCTGGACGAGGTGGTGGACGCCTTCGCCGCGCACGACGGGGCGACGGTGTTCCAGGTGATCGACCGGGTGGTCGAGGGCGGGCACGACCCGCGCCGCTTCGTCACCGACCTGCTGGAGCGGCTGCGGGACCTGGTGATCCTGGCCACCGTGCCGGACGCCGGGGAGAAGGGGCTGATCGACGCCCCGGCCGACCGGGTCGCGGTGATGCAGGCCCAGGCGGACGCGTTCGGCGCGGCCGAGCTGAGCCGGGCCGCCGACATCGTCAACACCGGGCTGACCGAGATGCGCGGCAACGCGGCGCCCCGGCTGCAGCTGGAGCTGATCTGCGCCCGGGTGATGCTGCCGGGCGCCTACAGCGACGAGCTGTCGCTGCAGGCACGGTTGGACAAGCTGGAGCGACGGGCGGCGGCGGGCGGGTTCGCCGCGCCGATGGCGGCCCCGGTGGGCATGCCGATGGCGGCCCCGGCGGCGGTTGCCCCGGCGGCGGTTGCGCCGGTGGGCGAGGTGCCGGTGGCGCCCGTCCCGGCCGCGTCCCCGGTGCAGGCCGCTCCCGTCCCGGCCGCGCCGCCGGTGCAGGCCGCGCCGCCCGCCGCCCCCGCCGGGTCGGCGCCGGGTGCCTGGCCGATCCCGCGCAGCTTCCCGCCCGCCGGTGGCGCCCCCGCCGCGGCTCCGGCGACGCCCCCCGCGGCGCAGCCGCAGGTGGCCCCGGCCCCGGCCCAGGCGGCTCCTGCTCCCGTGCCCGCTCCGGCCCCCGCCCCGGCGGCGGCTCCCGGCGGGCAGCCGTCGGCGTCCGCGCAGCAGGGCGCCGCGCAGGTGCGGCAGCTGTGGCCGCAGATCCTGGAGGCGGTGAAGAACCGCCGCCGCTTCACCTGGATCCTGCTCAGCCAGAACGGCCAGGTGGCCGGGTTCGACGGCAGCGTGCTCCAGGTGTCCTTCATCAACGCCGGTGCCCGGGACAGCTTCGTCGGCAGCAACAGCGACGACGTGCTGCGTGCCGCGCTGGCCGAGGCGCTGGGTGTGGACTGGCGGATCGAGTGCATCGTCGACCCGTCCGGCGGTGCCGGCGGCCCGGGTGGCGGGGCGCCGAGCGGCGGTGCCCAGGGCGGCGGGGGCTGGGGAGCCCCGGCGCGCCCGGCGGCGGCCGCGCCGTCGATGCCCGCGCCCGCCCCGGCGCCCGTGCAGGCTCCGCCGGTCCAGGCCGCGCCGGCGCCCGTCCAGGCGCCGCCCGTGCAGCCCGCGCCGGTGCAGGCCCCGCCGGTCCAGGCCGCGCAGGCCCGTCCGGTGCGGTCGGTGGCCCCGGAGGACGACATCCCGGAGGCGGACGATCCGGACCTGAAGGAGGACGTGTTCTCCGGGCAGGAGCTGATCATCCGCGAGCTGGGCGCGACGGTGCTGGAGGAGATCCACCACCAGGGCTCCTGAGCCGGGCCCCGGCCCCGCCCGCTTGCAACGGCGCCGTCCCGGGCCTGGGCCCCGGCGCCGTCCCCGGGCCGACCCTGAGCCGCCCCGGAGCCGGGCCCCGGTCCGGGTCCCGGAGCGGTGGGCAGCACGTAGGCTCGGCGGTGACGAACGAAGCACCGTATGACAGCCGTGACAGCAAGGAGACAGCCGTGTTCCCCGGTGGTGGCCAGCCCAACATGCAGCAGCTGCTGAAGCAGGCGCAGAAGATGCAGCAGGATTTCGCCAAGGCCCAGCAGGAGCTGGCCGAGACGAAGGTGAACGGTTCGGCGGGCGGCGGCCTGGTCGAGGCGACGGTGACCGGCGCCGGTGAGCTGGTGGCGCTGACCATCGCCCCGGCGGCCGTGGACCCGGAGGACACCGAGACGCTGGCCGACCTGATCCTGGCGGCCGTCCGGGACGCCAACCAGACCGCGCAGAAGATGCAGGCCGAGCGCATGGGCCCGCTGACCCAGGGCCTGGGCGGCGGCATCCCCGGCCTGCCGTTCTAACGTCGGCCGTTCTAACGTCGGCTCTACGTTCCAGAAGGTCTGAAGTTCAGACGACAGACCTATGTGATTTATGTGGGAGTCGGGCGTCGGGCGCTGTGTCCGACGCCCGATTCGTTGGATGATGGCACCGGAGCACCACCGGCCGTCCGGTACCACCGGTCGTCCGCTACCCGGCCGTCAGGCCACCCCCGGCCGCCAGGCCACCACGGACCAGCAGGCCGTCACAGGCCACCACCGACCGTCACCGGCCACCACCGGGCATACGGCACCATCGACCATCCGAGGGAAGGCGCGACGTTGTACGAGGGCGTGGTTCAGGACCTGATCGACGAACTGGGCAGGCTGCCCGGCGTCGGGCCCAAGAGCGCCCAGCGGATCGCCTTCCACGTGTTGCAGGCCGACCCGACCGACGTGCGCCGGCTGGCCCACGCGCTGCTGGAGGTCAAGGACAAGGTCCGCTTCTGCGCGGTCTGCGGCAACGTCGCGGAGGCCGAGCAGTGCCGGGTCTGCCTGGACCCGCGCCGCGACCTCGCCGTCATCTGCGTGGTCGAGGAGTCCAAGGACGTCGTCGCCATCGAGCGCACCCGCGAGTTCCGCGGCCGCTACCACGTGCTGGGCGGCGCGATCAGCCCCATCGAGGGCGTCGGCCCGGACGACCTGCGCATCCGCGAACTGCTGTCGCGCCTCGCGGACGGCACGGTCACCGAGCTGATCCTGGCCACCGACCCCAACCTGGAGGGGGAGGCGACCGCCACCTACCTGGCCCGGCTCTGCAAGCCGATGGGCCTGAAGGTGACCCGTCTGGCGAGCGGCCTGCCCGTCGGCGGGGATCTGGAGTACGCGGACGAGGTCACCCTCGGTCGCGCCTTCGAAGGGAGACGACTGCTCGATGTCTGACCGGACGATCAACCAGCAGCCCCACACCCCCCACCAGCAGTCCCACGGGGAACCGGGTGCGCACGCCCCGCACATTCACGGTCACGGCTCGGAGCCGGACGACTTCGCCGTGCAGATCGCCGACTCGGTGGAGAGCTTCGTGCTCGCCGTCACCGAGGTCGCCAAGGGCGACGAGCCGGGCAGCGCGGTCTCGCTGCTGCTCCTGGAGGTCTCGCAGCTGCTGCTGGCCGGCGGCCGGCTGGGTGCGATCGAGGACGTCGTCCCGGAGGACCGCTTCGAGCCCGACGCCGGTCCCGAGCCGGACGGCGAGCAGCTGCGCGAGCGCCTCGCCGAGCTGCTCGCGCCGATCGACGTCTACCACGAGGTCTTCGACCCGTACGGCCCGCCGGAGAAGCCCAACGCCTTCCGGATCTCGGACGACCTGGCCGGCGTGGTCAGCGAGCTCCAGCACGGGCTGACCCACTACCGCGAGGGCCGGATCAGCGAGGCGCTGTGGTGGTGGCAGTTCTCGTACCTCTCCAACTGGGGCACGACCTGCACGGCGGTGCTGCGGGCCCTGCAGTCGCTGATCGCCCACGTCCGGCTGGACAGCCCGCTCGGCGCGGTGCCGGACGGCGCGGACACCGACGACGACGGGCTCACCGACGAGCAGCTCGAAAAGCAGGCGGGCGACCTGATGGCGGCCGAGCTCGGCCTCGGGCGGTAGACGGTCGGCGGCAGCCGGTGGGCGGTATTCCGCGACGGCCCTCTCGGATTGTGACGAATGCCTCAGCGTCCCGGCCGGAAAAGAAATCCGGCCGGATCGCCGTCCCCCGATCCGCCGATTCTTCGGAGCCGTACCGAATCGCCCGCAGACCTGACGGCGGAGCCACCCGCACGGCCGCTCACGTGCTGAAACTACCGTCTCACCATATGGAAAGAGCCGGTCGGAGCACCCCTGCTCGGTAGACTGACGACGACCGCACCCCCCTCTTCCCAGGGGGGTACGGGGGCCCGGAGCCCCCGGAAAAGACTTCGAGTCGAGGAGCGCACGTGGGCCTTGTCGTGCAGAAGTACGGCGGCTCATCCGTTGCGGATGCCGAAGGCATCAAGCGCGTGGCCCGCCGGATCGTTGACACCAAGAAGGTCGGCCATGAGGTCGTCGTCGTGGTGTCCGCGATGGGCGACACGACGGACGAGCTCATCGAACTCGCGGAGCAGGTGTCACCGCTGCCTGCCGGCCGTGAGTTCGACATGCTGCTGACCGCTGGAGAGCGCATCTCCATGGCGCTGCTGGCCATGGCGATCAAATCCCTGGGGCACGAGGCACAGTCCTTCACGGGCAGCCAGGCCGGTGTCATCACCGACTCCGTCCACAACAAGGCGCGCATCATCGACGTGACGCCCGGCCGCATCCGCACCGCCCTGGACGAGGGCAACATCGCGATCGTGGCCGGTTTCCAGGGTGTCTCCCAGACCAGCAAGGACATCACCACGCTGGGCCGGGGCGGCTCGGACACCACCGCCGTGGCGCTCGCCGCCGCGCTCAGCGCCGAGGTCTGCGAGATCTACACCGACGTGGACGGCGTGTTCACCGCCGACCCGCGCGTGGTGAAGAAGGCCCGCAAGATCGACTGGATCGCCTACGAGGACATGCTGGAGCTGGCCTCGTCGGGTTCCAAGGTGCTGCTCGATCGGTGTGTCGAGTACGCCCGTCGCTACAACATCCCGATTCACGTACGCTCGTCCTTCTCGGGTCTTCCCGGGACGATCGTCAGCAACGACAACCCGAACAAGCCCGAAGGGGGCGAGATGGAGCAGGCCATCATCTCCGGAGTCGCCCACGACACCTCCGAGGCCAAGGTCACCGTCGTCGGCGTGCCCGACAAGCCGGGCGAGGCGGCGCGCATCTTCCGCGCCATCGCCGACGCCGAGGTCAACATCGACATGGTGGTGCAGAACGTCTCCGCCGCGTCGACCGGCCTGACCGACATCTCCTTCACCCTGCCCAAGACCGAGGGCCAGAAGGCCATCGACGCGCTGGGCCGGGTCAAGGCGGGCATCGGCTACGAGTCGCTGCGCTACGACGACGCGATCGGCAAGATCTCGCTGGTCGGCGCCGGCATGCGCTCCAACCCGGGCGTCACGGCGACCTTCTTCGAGGCGCTGTCCGCCGCGGGCGTCAACATCGAGCTGATCTCCACCTCGGAGATCCGCATCTCGGTGGTCACCCGTGCCGACGACGTGCCGGAGGCAGTCCGCGCCGTGCACAGCGCCTTCGGCCTGGACAGCGAGAGCGACGAGGCCGTCGTCTACGGCGGCACCGGGCGATGACCCGGACGCGGGGCCGGATCACCGGGTCCTGCCGGGGCGCCGGGCGATGACCCGGCGTCCGAACCTCGCCGTCGTCGGCGCCACCGGCGCGGTCGGCGAGGTGCTGCTCGGGCTGCTCTCCCTCCGCCAGGACGTCTGGGGCGAGATCCGACTCGTCGCCTCCCCGCGCTCGGCCGGCCGCAAGGCGGTGGTGCGCGGGGAGGCCGTCGAGGTCGTCCCGCTGGCCGAGGAGGCCTTCGCGGGCATCGACGTGGCGGTGTTCGCCGTCCCCGACCCGGTCTCGGCGCAGTGGGCGCCTATCGCGGCGGCCAAGGGCGTCGTGGTGATCGACGGCTCGGCCGTCTTCCGCACCGCCGAGGACGTGCCGCTGGTGGTCCCGGAGGTCAACGCGGCCGCGCTGCGGATCCGCCCGCGCGGCATCGTCGCCAGCCCGGCCGCCACCGCCCTCGCGATGATCGCCGCGGTGGGGGCGCTGCACGCCGAGTACGGGCTGGCGCAGCTCGTCGTCGCCTCCTACCAGGCCGCCGACGGCGAGGGCCGCGACGGCGAGGCGGCGCTGCGCGCGCAGACCGGGCTGGTGGCGGGTGCCGCCGTCGGCCGGCAGACCGGTGACCTGCGCGCGCTGATCGCCGATCAGGGGCCGTTCGCCGCCCCGCTGGTGCTCAACGCGGTGCCCTGGACCGGCGGGCTGCGCGAGGGCGGCTGGTCCGCCCAGGAGACGGGCATCCGCGACGAGTCCCGCAAGGTCCTCGGCCTGCCCGCCCTGAAGGTCTCGGCGACCTGCGTCCACATCCCGGTCGTCCGCACCCACGCGCTGGCCGTGCACGCGCGGTTCGAACGCGAGGTCACCCAGGAGCACGCGCAGGACATCCTGCGGGACGCGCCCGGCGTGGTGCTCTACGACGACCCGGCGGCCGGCGAGTTCCCCACGCCGAACGACGTGGTCGGGACGGACCCGGTCTGGGTCGGGAGGGTCCGGCGGGCGCTGGACGAGCCGGACGCGCTGGACCTCTTCCTGTGCGGGGACAACCTGCGCAAGGGGTCGGCGCTCAACCTGGTGCAGCTGGCCGAGCTGGTGGCGGCGGAGCTGACGGCGGGCGAGCCGGTGGACGCGGAGCCGGACGTGGAGTCGGACGTGGAGCCGGACTCGGCGGCGACGGCCGAACCGACGGGGTCGACGGGGCCGACGGGGCCGACGGGGCCGGAGAAGCCGGAGCACTAGGTCCCGGGGCCCTCGCGCGTTCCGAAGTGCCCGCTTGTGTCCACAGCTGTGTCCATACCTGTGTTCGCTCCTCGACACAATCTGTCCGGAATCCCGGGGGAATCCCCTGGAGGCCTCTTCCGCCGATGCGGAAGAATGGGCCCCGAGCCGGGCAACCATGACAGGGGATCGAGTGTCCAACGTGCGTGGCGAACGTGATGGTGGGGGCAAGGGCGGGCATCCCGGCGAGAGCCGCGGTGCCCTTCCCGTCGCGCGCCCCGTGGCCTGCGAGTAGGCCGGAAGAAGACCAGATGACGGCGGCCGCACGCGGTGCGGCGGACTCCGGCGCCGGTACCGACGCGGGTACCAGCGAGGACCTGCTCACCGAGACCTACCAGGCGCACTACCGCTCGTTGCTGCGGCTCGCGGCACTGCTCCTGGACGACCTCTCGACGTGCGAGGACGTCGTCCAGGAGGCGTTCATCCGGGTGCACGCCGCCCGGCGCAGGGTGCGCGAGCCCGAGAAGACCCTGGCCTACCTGCGGCAGACGGTCGTCAACCTGTCCCGCTCCACGCTGCGCCGCCGCATCCTCGGGCTGCGACTGCTGCCGAAGCCCATGCCTGACATGGCCAGTGCAGAAGAAGGTGCCTACGATGCCCTGGAGCGCGACCAGTTGAAGGCCGCGCTGCGTGGTCTGCAACGCCGTCAGCGGGAGGTTCTGGTGCTGCGTTACTTCGTGGACATGACGGAGGCGCAGGTCGCCGAGACCCTGGGCATCTCGCTCGGCTCGGTGAAGGCCTACGGCTCCCGCGGACTCGCCGCCCTCCGCGTCCAGATGGAGGCCGGACATGGCTGAGGCGGACGACGGCCGTCGGCGACCGGTCGACGGGGCGTCCGAGCCGACGGCGCCCGAGTCGAAGTCGCCGGGTACGCGCGCACCGAGTCCGGACGCACCGAGTCCGGCCGAACCGAGTCCGCACGCGTCCAGTCCGAACGCGGCCGGGAATCCCGGTGCGAACGGCCCCGCGGGTGAGGTCCCGGAACTCCTGGACCTGTCCGCCGACGAACGGGCGCTGCGCGAGCGGCTGCACGGCGCCGTCTCCGGCATCCAGCCCGCCGTGGGCGGGCTGCCGCGGATCCGGCGGGCCGTGCCCCGCCGCCGGGCCGCCCGGCGCGGCGCCTGGACCGGGGCGGCCGCACTCGCCTTCGCCGTCGCGATCGGCCTGCCCGTCCTGCACGAGGGGGAGCACCTCGGGCTCTCCGGCGGTCCCGGCTCGGCCGACGCCAAGAGCCCGGCCGCCGCGTCCCCCAGCGGTGTCGCCGGTACCGCCGGCGGTACCGGGGCGGCCACGCAGACGGGCGCGGGCGGCACCGGCGCCGCCACCTCACCGACCGGTACGGCCGCGGCCTCGCACACCCCCGGCGGCGGGCTGACGCAAACCGACGGCGGCGTCGCGCCCTCCGGGACCTCCGGGGCCGGCGACGGCGGCATCGTCCCGCTCTGCACCCGGACGGACCTCGGCGAAGGCGTCGCGCGGGTCGGCACGGCCGACGGCGACGGGCGGATCTACGGCTCGTTCACCGTCTACAACGTCTCCGTGCGCAGCTGCCGGCTCGGCGGGCCGGGCTCGGTGGCGGTCACCGCCGTCAGCGGCGGCGACCGCGGACGCATCCGCACCGCCGACCACGCGCCGGGCGACCCGGCGGCCGGCCTGCCCGCGATGGACGGGGAGCCCCCGGTGCTCGCGCCGCGGGCCGGGTACCGGGTGCCGTTCGCCTGGGTCCCCGACCGGACCTGTACCGGCTCCGGCACCCTGACCACCCCGTCGAGCGGCGTCAACCAGGCGGCCCTGCGCTCGGACGTCCCGGCCATCGAGCCCGGAGCCCCGGCCTCCGTCCCCTCCAGCGAGCCCAGCGCCAACCCGCCGGCCTCCTCGTCCCCGTCGGCGGGCCCCAGCACGGCTCCCAGCCCGACCCCGACCCCGACCGGCGGCCCGACCGCCGCACCGTCCACCGTGACCATCGCCCACACCCCCGCCCCCGGTAGCCCGGTGGCCGCCACGGCGACCCTGCCCGTGGCGTGCAGCGGCACCGTCTACCGCGGCGGCGTCCAGAACCTGGGCGGTGCGGTGCCGCAGCCGTCGGGCTCGCCGACGGCGGGGTGACCGCGGGCGGCGGCGACGGACAGCCGCGACGCCGGGCAGCGGTGACGACGGGCGGCCGCGGCGGGCCGCCCGGCCGCCGTGGCCGGGGCCCGGGGGCCGGGCGGGTGTGAGGAGTGGTTACCGTGGGGGTGTGTACCGGTTCCTCCTGACTTCGCGCTGGCTCGGCGGCACCGTCGTGGCCGTGGCGGCCGTGGCGGTGTGCCTGTGGCTGGGCTCCTGGCAGCTCGGCCGGTTCGAGGACCGGGTGTCCACGCACCAGGAGACCAAGCAGGCGGTCACCGCTTCGAGTGATGCCCGGCCGATCGACGCGCTGCTCAACCAGGCGACTCCGCAGGTGAGCACGGAGACCGTCGGCAGGACGGTCACGGTGACCGGCACCTACGACAGCGAGCACCAACTGCTCGTCCCCAACCGGGTGGTGGACGGCAAGCAGGGCTACTACGTGCTCACCCCGCTGCGCACCGCCGACGGTCACGCCGTCGCCGTGGTGCGAGGCTGGGCGGGCGGGGACCCGGCCGCGGCCGGGCCGCCGCCGGGCGGAGAGGTGACGGTGACCGGGCGCCTGCAGGCCAACGAGGCCGTGGGCAGCAACGGCGCGGTGGCGGGCGGTCTGCCGACCGGGCAGCTCGGCATGATCAACCGGGCGTCGCTGCTGAACGTGCTGGAGTACGACGGCTGGTACGACGGCTGGGTGGCCGCCGACGACGCGCCCGCCGGGCTGGCCCCGGTACCGACCGTGCAGCCGCAGGGCGGCGACGGGCTCACCCTGCGCGCGTTCCAGAACCTGGGCTACACCCTGGAGTGGTTCGTCTTCGCCGGGTTCGTCGTCTTCATGTGGTTCCGCCTGGTGCGCCGCGAGGCGGAGGCGGAGCAGGACCGGGCCCTCGGGCTGGACCCGGTCCTGGACTGACCGGCGCGTCCTGGTCCGACCCCGCTCTCAGCGCTTGGTCGGAAGGGCCGGTGCCGCTGTCGGCTTGACCGCCGGCGGGGGCGCTGTCGGTGTCGGCGCCGCCGGTGTCGGTGTCGGCGTCGGGAGCGGCTGCTGGGTCGGGGAGGACGAGCCCGTGGGCAGCGGCGTCGGGTCGCTGTGGCAGTGGCCGTTGCCGTTGCCGTTGTGGTCGTCGGAGTCGTAGTGGTCGATGTGGTGGTGCACGGTGCGACCGGTCTTCGACCCCTTGGAGCCCTTCGAGCCGGAGGAACCCGAGGAGCCCGAGGAGCCGCCGGACCCCTTCGAACCCTTGGCGAGCTCGACGGTGCCGTCCGGGTCGGTCGACTCGTAGGCCGCCGCCAGGACGGCCGTGCCCGCGATCCCGCCCGCGACCCCGCCCGCGATCCCCGTGCCCGGTGCGCTCGCCCGGGTCGCCGTGGCGAGCGGCGTGGCACCGGCGGGCGGTACGGCGCCGGTCGGTGGGACGGCGCCGGCGGGCGGTACGGCGCCGGTCGGCGGTGCGGTGGTGGTCGGCACGGCCGGCTTGGGCGCGACGACCGAGGAGGTCGGCACCGGCGGGCCGGCAGGGGGCGGGCAGGAGGCGACCTCCGGCCGCGAGCCCGAGCAGCCGCTGAGCACCAGGGCCCCGGCCACCGCCACCCCCGCGAGCAGCAGCAGACGTCTCACGCCGCCCCTCCGTCTGCGTCGCTCCCGACCGCGCCCAGGTGCCGCCGGACGAACTCGATCTCCAGCCGCAGCTGCTTGATCCGCTCCTCCACCACCAGCGAGCCGTGCCCGGCGTCGTAGCGGTACACCTCGTGCGGCTTGCCGAGCTGCTCCAGCCGCTCGACGTAGTTGTCGATCTGCCGGATCGGGCAGCGCGGGTCGTTGACCCCGGCGCTGATGTACACCGGCACCCGCACCTGCTCGACGTAGGTCAGCGGCGAGGAGGCGGTGAAACGCTCCGGCACCTCCTGCGGGGTGCCGCCGAAGAGCGTGCGGTCCAGCGACTTGAGCGCCTCCATCTCGTCGGCGTACGCGGTGTGGTAGTCCGCGACCGGCACGGCGGCGACGCCGAGGGCCCAGCTGTCGGGCTGGACGCCGAGGCCGAGCAGGGTCAGGTAGCCGCCCCAGCTGCCGCCGGTGAGCACCAGCCGGGCCGGGTCGGCGAGGCCGCTGTCGACGGCCCAGGCGCGGACCGCCGCGATGTCCTCCAGCTCGATCAGGCCGACCCGCTCGTGCAGCGCGTCCGTCCAGGCCTGGCCGTAGCCGGTCGAACCGCGGTAGTTGACCCGGACCACCGCGAAGCCGTGGTCCAGCCAGGCGGCCGGACCGGCGGCGAAGGAGTCGCTGTCGTGGTGGGTCGGGCCGCCGTGGATCTCGAACACGGTCGGGTACGGGCCCGGGGCGGCCGTCGACGGCCGCTGCACCAGGGCGTGCACCCGCCCGCCGGGCCCGTCCACCCAGACGTCCTCGACCGGCACCGAACCGGGCGGCACCGCGCCGGGCGCCCGCAGCACGACCGTACCGGCGGTGGAACGGACGGCGGAGGGCTCGGCGGCGGAGGACCACAGGTACTCGACGGTGCCGTCCGGACGGGCGGTGGCGCCGCCGACGGTGCCGCGCGGGGTGTCCAGGCGGGTCAGCCGGCCGTCGGCGAGCCCGTACGAGAACAGCTCGCTGCGCGCCTCGTACTCGTGCTCCACCAGCAGCTCACCGGCGCCGGGGCGCCACTGCGCGGAGACGTCGCCGGGCAGTTCGCGGCCCTGCTCGTCACGCAGCGGGAGAGCGGTCTCGGCGCCCGTGGCGACGTCCCAGATCATCGGCTCCCAGCGGCCGGTGCGCTGGTGGGCGACCAGCAGCCGGGTGTCGCCCTCGACCGGCGCGAAGCCCAGGCAGGCGACGCCGCGCGGCTCGTCCCGGCCGGTGACCTCGTCCAGCTCGGCGACGGTCTCGACGCCGCCGTCCCCGGTGACGCGGACGACCCGGATCGCGGAGTGCATCGCGTCGCCGTGCTCGGTGTGGTCGATGGCGAGCAGGGTGCTGTCGTGGCTGAGGTCGCCGATGCCGCCGTACTCCTCGTGCCGGTAGATCTCGACCGGCTCGGCGCTGCCGGGGCGGCGCAGGTGCAGGGTGGTGCCGTCCTCGTCGGTGGAGCGGCCGACGACCACGGTGCCGTCGCGGCCGAGGGCCAGGCCGGCCGAGTAGGAGGCGGCGAGGCCGGGCACGGCCTCCTCGTCGGGGCCGCCCGCGAACGGCTGACGGCGCCAGACGCCGAACTCGTCACCGTCGTGGTCGTCGAACCACCAGACCCAGTCGCCGTCGGGGGACAGCTCGGCGTCGGTGGTGCCGTTCGGACGGTCGGTCACCCGGCGGTGGGCGCCGGTGGCGCGGTCCCAGGCGTAGACCTCGTAGGTGCCGGTCGCGTTGGACACGTACAACGCCCGGTCGGGGGCGTCCTCGGCCCAGTCGGGCAGGGACACCCGGGCCGCCCTGAACCGCTGCTCCCACGCCGGTACGGCGCTCTTCTCCTCGCTCATCCGACCATCCAACCCGATCGGGGGGAGGGAAGGGAACGGGCGGGTGGGCTTCGGCCACCCGCCCCGCGTGCCGGGATCCCGCCACGGCCGCTCCGGGGCGGGCGGGGACCGGCCCCCGGGCGGCGTTCCCAGCGGCAGGAACCGGACCAGGCCCACGGGCACCGGCTCCAGCGACGCCAGGGCGAGGACGCTGCGGCCTACGGCGGCGGTCGGGCCGCCGGCGCCGCAGTGGACCAGGCCGATCAGCGCGATCCCGAGCGCCGGCCACCGGACACTGCCGTCCGCGGCGCCGTCCGCGGTGAGGGCCTGTCCGGCGCCGAGGGCCAGTCCGGCGCCGAGGGGCGGGCGCGGTGGGGGCGGCCCGCCCTCGGGCGGGCGCGGCGGTCTGCGGCTCAGGCGCCCGGTACGCGGTTTGCGGCTCAGGCGCCCGGTACGCGGTCGAGGAAGCCGTACACCGCGCCGATCCGGCCGTCCGGGGTGGCCGCCAGCACGTCGAAGCCGATCACCACCGGCTCCGCGCCGGCCGGGCCCAGGTTCCAGGTGAAGCGGGCGATGTCGTGGTGGGCGTCGACCGGGCCGAGGGTGAACTCCAGCCCCGGGAACTGGGCCTGAGCGGCGCCGATCAGCGCGTCGACGGCGTCCCGGCCGGTGACGGCGGCCAGCGGGTCGGTGTAGCGGCCGTCCTCGGCCCACACCTCGTCGACCAGCTTGCGGCGGGCCGCCGGGTCGGTCTCGTTCCACACCGCGAGGTAGCGCTCGGCGAGCTGCTGGAGGGCGGCGGTGGCGATCTCGGTCATCGTCATCTCCCGTGTTCCGGTGGGTGGTTGGCCGGGTCTTTCCCGGTGCTCACCACGGTACGGACGGGCGGCGGGCGGCGAATCCGTCACGTATGGGCATGGGGGTACGTAGCCTCCGCCGGGGTGTGCCGGGCCGTGCGGCGGTGTGCCGGTACCGGTGCCGGTAGTGGCGTCGGTGCCGGTGCCGACGGAGGCGCGGGCCCGGGTGGGTAGGGTCGGGGCATGCTGTACGGGAGGGAAGGCGAACAGGCCGCCGTGGACGGCCTGTTGGACGCGGCGCGGGCCGGCCGCAGCGGGGTGCTGCTGTTCCGGGGCGAGGCCGGCATCGGCAAGACCGCGCTGCTGGACGACGCGGTGGCGCGGGCGGGGGAGTCGTTCCGGGTGATCCGGGCGGCCGGCGTCGAGTACGAGGCCGAGCTGCCGTACGCCGGGCTGAGCCTGCTGCTCGCACCCGGACTGGACCGGCTGGACGCCCTGCCCGGGCCGCAACGGCGGGCGCTGGAGGCGGCGTTCGGGCTCTCCGACGAGGGCCGGCCGGGCGGCCACGGGGCGGACGGCGTTCCGGTCGCCGATGGCCCGGCTGTCGGTGGCCCGGTCGCCGATGGCCCGGCCGCCGGTGAAGGGCGCGCCGACCGGCTGCTCGTCGGGCTCGCCACGCTCGGTCTGCTCGCCGAACTCGCCGCCGACCAGCCCCTGCTGTGCGTCATGGACGACGTGCAGTGGCTGGACCGGGCCTCACTGGACGCGCTGCTGCTGGCCGCCCGACGCCTCCAGGCCGAGGGGGTGGCCCTGCTGCTCGCCGCCCGCACCGGCGGTGGCCCCGGGGCCGACGGCGGCGCGACGGAGCGCCCGCTGGGGCTGCCCGAACGACAGGTGACCGGACTGTCCGAGGCCGACGCCACCCGGCTGCTGGCCCGGCGGGCCGGCCCCGGCATGCCCGCCGCCGCGCGCGACCGGCTGCTCGCCGAGGCGGCCGGCAACCCGCTCGCACTCACCGAACTCCCGGTCGCCGCGGGGCCGCACACGTCGGCGCCGGGCGGCCTGCCGCTCACCAGCCGGCTGCTGATCGCCTTCCACGGCCAGGTCACCGGCCTGCCCGCGGCCACCCAGACGCTGCTGCTGGTCGCCGCCACCGAGGAGAGCGGGGCGCTGGACGTCGTCCTGCCCGCAGCGGCCGCCCTCGGCGTCACCGCCGAACACCTCGCGCCCGCCGAGGAGTCCGGCCTGGCGACGGTCACCGCCGACCGCCGGATCGCCTTCCGGCACCCCCTGCTGCGCTCAGCGATCCTCCAACGCGCTCCGCACCACCAGAAGACGACGGTCCATCAGGCCGTGGCGCGGGCCCTGCCGGACGGCGACCGCCGCACCTGGCACCTCGCGCTGGCCGCCACCGGCCCCGACGCGGGCCTCGCCGACGCGCTGGAGCGCGCCGCCGTCCGCGCCGAGCGCCGCGGCGGCCACGGCGGGGCCGCCGCGTACGAGCGCGCCGCCCGGCTCACCCCGGACCGCGACAGCGCCACCCGCCGGCTCGTCCTGGCCGCCGAAGCCGCCACCGAGGAAGGCGAATTGGAGCGCGCGGAGGTGCTCGCCGACGAGGCCTCCGGCCGGACCGACAACGTCCTGGCGCACGCCCTGCTCGACCAGGTCCGGGCCACCGCGCACTTCTGGCGCGGCGCGCACCCGACCGCCCACCGGCTGCTGCTCGACGCCGCCGGCACCGACATCGACCCGATGTACGCCGCCCGGATGCTGCTCCAGGCCTTCCACGCCGCCTGGTACGCGGGGGAGGAACCGGTGGTCGCCGTCCTGGACCGTCTGGCGGTCCTGCCGCTCGCCGCCGACGACCCCCTCGCCCCGCTCGCCCGCCACCTGCCCGCGGCCGTCCTGCCCGCGCTCGGCCGGCCCGCCGCGCCGCTCCGGCCCGTCCGGGAGGCCGTGGAGGCCGCCCGCCGGGCAGGGGCCGACAGCCCGGTCGACCTGGTCCAGCTGTGCGGCGCCACCCTGGTCCTCGGGCGCGACGAGGAGACCGCCGAACTCGCCGCCGAACTGATCGCCGAAGCCCGCGCCAAGGGCACCGTCGGAGTGATGCCCACTCTGCAGTTCTTCCTGGCCGAGGCCGAGCTCTTCCACGGCCGGCACCGCGACGCCGAACTCACCGCCACCGAAGGCCTCGGCCTCGCCCGGGACACCGGCCAGCACCAGTGGGTCAGCCAACTCACCGCGCTGCTCGCCTGCCTGGCCGCGCTGGACGGCCGTACCGACCGCTGCGCCGAACTCGCCGCGACCGCCCTCGCCACCACCGGCCCGCAGACCGCCGCCCCCGCGGCCGGCCTGGCCTGGGTCCAGTGGGCGCTCGCCCTGCTCGACCTCGGCCAGGGCCGCGCCGGCGACGCCGCCGACCGGCTGCACACCCTCACCACCGGCCCGCACCGGCACCACATCAGCGCCACCCGGGCCGTCCCCGACCTGGTCGAGGCCGCCGTCCGCCTCGGCACCCCCGAACGCGCCGCCGAACCCTACGAGCGCTTCGCCCGCTGGGCGGCCGCCGCCGACCGCCCCTGGGCCGAGGCCCTGCGCCTGCGCTGCCAGGCCCTGCTCGGCCCCGACGAACTCGCCGAGACCGCCTACCGCGCCGCCCTCTCCCGGCACGCGACGGCCCACCGCCCCTTCGAACAGGCCCGCACCGCCCTCCTCTACGGCGAATGGCTGCGCCGCACCCGCCGCCGCACCGACGCCCGCCCCCACCTGCGCGCCGCCCTGGAGACCTTCGACCGCCTCGGCGCCCACCCCTGGGCCGCCCGCGCCCGCACCGAACTCTCCGCCACCGGCACCCCCGCCCCGGCCACCCCCACCGGCACCCCGCAGTCCCCCCTCACCCCCCAGGAACTCCAGATCGCCCGCCTCGCCGCCCAGGGCCTCACCAACCGCGACATCGCCGCCCAGCTCTTCCTCAGCCCCCGCACCGTCGCCCACCACCTCTACAAGGCCTACCCCAAGCTCAACATCACCTCCCGCACCGAACTGACCACCGTCCTCTGACCCGACGCGGCCCGGCGCACCGCGTCCACTCGCGCCCGCGTGCCCGCCCCACTGGTGGTCCGAGGCCCTTCCCGCCGTCCGCTCCGGAGCTTTCCAGGGGCCGAACACGGCGCGAACCACGACCTGTTCCGGGGATCCGCACGGCGGGCCCCTCCGCGACGATCGCGGTGGCCCCGTCGATGCCGAGCGCGATTCCGGGGCCGGAGCGGAGGCGGCCGCGGGCGAACCGGCCGGCGACGGCACCACGGGCGTGCAGGGAGCTCCGACGCCCCGTCCGGACGGGGCGTCGCCGCAGGTCCGCGATCCGGAGCCCGGCCGCCGGCCGGACCCGGCACACCCGGCCGGCGGAACCCGCCGGCCACCGACCGGCGGACTCGGCGGCAGGCCCCCACCGCCGGAGCGGCTGAGGATCGGTCACCCGGGCGGCCCCGCACAACGACAGAGGGCCTGCCGGATTTCTCCGGCAGGCCCTCTGCAGTGGGTCGGGGTGGCGGGATTTGAACCCACGGCCTCTTCGTCCCGAACGAAGCGCGCTACCAAGCTGCGCCACACCCCGGTCTTGCGGTTTGTCGCTCCGTCTCCTTCGCGACGAGTAGAACTCTACCGGACGCTCGCCGAGACACGAAATCCGGTTTCGGGCGGGCGTCCGGCGGGGGTCAGCGGGGGGCCGGGACGAGGGTGAGGAGGGTGGCCTCGGGCGGGCAGGCGAAGCGGACGGGGGTGTAGCGGTTGGTGCCGCAGCCGGCCGAGACGTGGAGGTGGGAGCGGTGGCCGCCGGCGGTGTGGGTGGAGAGGCCCTTGACCCGGCGGGTGTCGATGTCGCAGTTGGTGACCAGGGCGCCGTAGAAGGGGATGCAGAGCTGGCCGCCGTGGGTGTGGCCGGCCAGGATCAGCGGGTAGCGGTCGGCGGTGAAGGCGTCGAGGACGCGCAGGTAGGGCGCGTGGACGACGGCGAGGGAGAGGTCGGCGTCGGCGGAGGGGCCGCCGGCGACGTCGCTGTAGCGGTCGCGGCGGATGTGGGGGTCGTCGAGGCCGGTGAACTCCAGGTCGAGCCCGTTCACGGTGAGCCGGCCGCGGGTGTTGGTGAGGTCGAGCCAGCCGGCCCCGTCGAAGCCGTCGCGGAGCTTCTCCCACGGGTTGTGGACGGCTCCGGTGATGCCGCGGCGGGCGGTGCCGTCGGGGTTGTTCATGCCGTGGGCGCCGCTGCGCATGGCCTGGAGGTAGCGTGCCGGGTTCTTGCGGGCCGGGCCGTAGTAGTCGTTGGAGCCGAAGACGTAGACGCCGGGGAACTCCATGAGGGGTCCGAGCGCGTCGAGGGTGGCCGGGACGCCGAGCGGGTCGGAGAGGTTGTCGCCGGTGTTGACCACCAGGTCGGGGCGCAGGCCGGCCAGGCTCTTCAGCCAGCGCTCCTTCTTGCCCTGCCCGCTCACCATGTGGATGTCGGACACCTGGAGGACCCGGATCGGGCGGGCGCCGCGCGGGAGGACGGGGACCTCGATCCGGCGGAGGCGGAAGGCCCGGACCTCGTACCCGACGGAGTAGGCGAGGCAGGCGGTGCCGGCGGCGGCGATGCCGAGGGGAACGGAGTACAGCGGTCGCATCAGCCCATGCTCTCAGACGGTGGATCAGCGGGCGCACGCCCGGAGTCGGCGGGGAGGGCGGTGGCCGGGGGCGTCTCCTCGGTCTCCCGGCGGGCGCGCAGGGAGCGGACCTTGTGGCGGTTGCCGCAGCGTTCCATCGAGCACCAGCGCCGGCGGCCGGGGCGCGAGGTGTCGACGAAGATCAGTCGGCAGTCGTGGGCGCCGCATTCCCGGATCCGGTCCGCGTACGGTCCGGTGAGCAGGGCGATGGCGTCCCGGGCGAGGGCGGAGGCCAGCTGGGCTCCGTCGGCGGGTGGTGGGGCGGCCGCGGTGCCGTCCGGGGCGATCCGGGGGACCAGCGGCGGGTGCTCGGCGGCCCGGTTGAGGACGGCGTAGTCCTCGGGTTCGCCGGGGCGGCCGTGGGCGTGGGCGGCGGCCAGGCGCCACAGGGCGTCGCGCAGGGTGCGGGTGGCGGTGAGCTCGGCGGGGGAGATCCGTACGGCGTCGGCGGGCAGCCGCAGCCGGGACGGCGGGAGCCAGGCGGCGAGGTCGGCGGGCCGGTGCAGCACCTCGTACCGGGCGTACGGGCCGGGTCCGCCGGTGGTGAGCAGTTCCAGGCAGAGGGCGCCGGGGTCGAAGTGGAAGCGGCTGCCTCCGGGGGTGGTGAGGACCAGCCCGGGCGGGGTGTGCCGGCCGGCCGTGCCGTCGGGCTGTGCGGCGGCGGGGTCGGCGGGGTCGGTCGCGTCGGCCGCGTTCCGGGGGACCGGGTCGTCTCCGTCGGTCATGCGCCCCAGGATAGGTGTAACCGGGAAGACGGGTTACGGGGCCGGAGGGGGAACGGAGAGGGGTGGGCCGCTGCCGGGCGGAAGGGCTGACCCTTGCTCAGGAGGCCCCTCCCCGGAGGCGTGGAGCACCCCGTCGCCCGGCACCCCCGTCGCCCGGAGCGGCACTCCGGGCGACGGGGGCGCGGGCCGGCCTCAGGCCGGAATGGCGTTGACGTACTCGCGCATCATCCGGGGGACCCGGTACGCGTACTGGTGGCCGCGATTCACCTGGACGACGGAGAAGTCGACCAGTTCGGCGAGGACGTCGAGGTTGCGGGAGGGCTCCCGGCCGGCCGGGCCGCCGCCGTCGACGGGCTCCTGCCGGATGTCGTCGATGGAGAACTCCTCGGGGAACCGGGAGAGCCGTCTGAGTGCCCGGCGCTGCCGTTCGTCGAGCAGTCCGTACGCCCAGGCGAGGCTGCGGTGCAGCGAGCGGTGGTGGGAGAGCCCGCCGACCTCCTCCTGGCCGAGGATCGGCAGCACCCGGCACTCGTCCACCAGGACGTGCAGGGGCACCGAGCGCATCCGCACGGCGGCGTTCTCGATCGCGAGCGCCAGGCCGCCGAGGCGTCGGCAGAGCTCGACGACCTGCGGCATCTGGTCGCCGAGGTCGAGCGTCGGGGCGACCGAGTGCACCCGGTGGCAGAACAGCTCGGCGGCCGGCGGGCAGCCGTAGGGGCCGTCCGGGTGGTCGACCGACAGCGGTGAGACCTCCCACAGGTCGGCGGGGACCCCGGCGGGCGCCCGCAGCGAGGTGATCATGATGTGGAGTGCCGGGTGCCGCGCCAGCAGTGTCCTGACCTGCCGGGCCACCGTGTCGATGACGTGCTCGGCGTTGTCGACGACCAGCAGCAGCTGCAGCTCGGGGCCGGTCCGCGGGTCGCGGCCGAAGCCCCGGAGGAGGGTGTCGAGCGCGCGCTGGGCCTGGGCCGAGGCGGCCGCCGGGTCGACGGCCTCGGGGGTGACCGAGCCGAGTTCCAGGACCACGACGCCGTCCCGGAAGCGGTCCAGCAGGTGGGCGGCCGAGTCCAGCGCCAGCCGGGTCTTGCCGACCCCGGCGGGTCCGGTGAGCACCAGCGGACGGCCCGGTCGCAGGGCGGTCACGACGTGCAGCAGGTCGGCCCGTCGGCCGACGGTGATGTCCGTCTTGGGTCGCAGTCCCCGCCACCGCGCGTTGTCCGGGAGCTCGGCGACGCGGGCCGGGAATCCGGGTTCCGGCCGGGTGGGCGGCAGCCCGGCCGGGGCGCCCGCGTGAACGACCTGGGAGAGCAGGGTGTCGTCCCGGTTGGTCGCCGCGGCGAACAGCGCGCCCACCAGGAGTTCCACGGAGCTGCGTCGCGGATTCTTGATGGCGCCGGTTTCCAGGTTGCGAATGGTGCGGACGCTGACAGTGGAGTGTTCGGCTAATTGCTCCTGGCTCCAGCCGACCATCTTCCGTTGGGTCACCAACATCGATCGAAGCTGATTGTTGTCCATTCCCCCGCGCTTCCTGCTGTTGTGAGCAGAATAAAAGTCAGAACTCGATGCGCCGCTTTTACGGCGCCCATCGCTCCGAAAAGCGATCACTGTCGCCGGGCGGTCGGGCAGCCGGGCGGAGCGCAGGCGTGTGTGCTCGTTCCGGCAGGGGGCGCAAGGGACCCGGGCCGCCAGGTGTCAGGGCCGCCAGGTGCCTGGGCGGCAGTGTGCCAGTGCCGTGGAATAATGAATCGGGGACGTGATGACGGGTTGTCGCAGTTGTTCGTGGCGGTCTTCGGCGATGATTCGACGGTGATTCGAGGTGAGGTGATCGCCGCCATCGGCTGCTCAAGCGACGCGCGAACGAGTGTACTACGCGGACTATTTTCGGCGAAGCGGTCACAGCGTTCGATTTGCCCCTCCGGGACCGGCAACTTCGCTCCGGATCCGGCAATTTTCGGCATTGCGGCCGATATTGTGCAAGCATTATCGGCCACCGTGGCCGAATCCCGTCGCTTGTTCCCGGAGCCGGGCATCGATTGTTCATGGAATCGACCGCCGCCCGTTCCCGGGTCGGATCGGTGCCGTCCGGCGGGCTGTCGGGCGCCCTCGGCCGGGGTTGTCGGGGATGCCGGCCGGGGTTCTCGGGGGATACTCGTTCAACTGCGGAAACCCCGGTGGACGCCCGGGGAAACCCGGTTGAGCCCACCCACAGCCGAAGGATAAGAAGAGGAAATGACAACGCTCAAGGAGCAGCTGCACGAGAACCTCACGGCTGCCATCAAGGACCGGGACGAGCTGCGCGCGTCCACCATCCGGCTCACGCTGGCCGCCGTCACCAGCGAGGAGGTGGCGGGCAAGCAGAAGCGCGAGCTGTCCGACGCCGATGTGCTGAAGGTGATCGGCCGCGAGGCGAAGAAGCGCCGGGAGGCGGCCGAGGCCTTCGACACGGCGGGCCGGACGGAGCAGGCGGCCCGGGAGCGGGCCGAGGGCGAGGTGCTGGCGACCTACCTGCCCAAGCAGCTCTCCGACGAGGAACTGGCCGCGATCGTGGCGGCCGCCGTGGCCGAGAGCGGTGCGAGCGGCCCGCAGGGGATGGGCGCCGTCATGAAGCTGGTGAAGCCCAAGGTCGACGGCCTGGCCGAGGGCGGCCGGGTCGCCGCGGCCGTGAAGGCCGCCCTGGCCTGAGCCGGGTGCCCGGACGCCCCCGTGGGCGCCGGTCCGCCGGTCCGCCGGTCCCGTCCCGTCGTCCAGGTGACGCCCCCAGGTGACGTGCCGCCCCGGTGACGTGCCGCCCCGGTGACGCGCCGCCCCGGTGACGCGCCGCCCCGGTCATGCGCCACCCCGGCAACACACCGAAGGGGCGCCCTCCGCACTGGAGGGCGCCCCTTCGGCGTGTCGGCCGTTCGCGGCCCGGGACGGGTCAGCCGTTCCCGTTGCCGCCGCCGTGCCGGCCGCCGTTCCCGTTGCCGGGGAAGGGCGGGAAGGTGAACCCGCCGGGGAAGCCGCCGGGCAGTCCACCGGGGAGCCCGCCGGGCTGGCCGCCGGGCTGGCCGGGGTTGCCGCCCTGCTGCGGCGGCGGGGGGTTGCCGCCGGGCTGCGGGGCGTTCGGGTCGGTGGCCGGTGCGGTGGCGCCCGCCGGGGGAGTGGCCGGCTGCGGGTCCGGGATGTTGGCGGTCTGGATCGGCTCCAGCGGCGTTCCCTTGAGTGCCTGGTTCATCGCCATCGCCCAGATCGGGCCGGGGCCGTCGGCGCCGAACACCTCGGGGTAGTACTTGCCGCCGATGGTGATGTTCTTCATCTTGACGCCGCCGGCCGGGCCGCCGAGCCAGACCGCGGCGGCCAGCGACGGGGTGTAGCCGCTGAACCAGGCGGCCTTCTTCTCGTCGGTGGTACCGGTCTTGCCGGCGATCTTGCGGCCGTCGTCCATGGTCAGGGCGGCCGCGGTGCCCTTCTCGGTCACGTTGAGCAGGACGGCGTTGAGCGAGTCCGCGGTCTGCTCGGAGAAGGCCTGGCTGCACTGGGACTGCGGGACGGGGATGTCCTTGCCGTCCACCGTGGTGATCTTGTTGATCGCGATCGGGGTGCAGTACTTGCCGCGGGCGGCGAAGGTCGCGTAGACGTTCGCCATGGTCAGCGGGGAGAGCTCCAGGGTGCCGAGGACCATCGAGGGCACCTCCTGGAAGGCGTCGCCCTTGGCGGACTGGGTGATGCCCAGCTTGTTCGCCATCTGCTTCATCGCGCAGAGGCCGACCTGCTGCTCCATCTGCACGAAGTAGGTGTTGACCGAGCGGGCCATGGCCTCCTTCAGCTGGTACGGCCCGACCTCGCTGTCCTGCTCGTTCTTCACCGTCTCCTTGGGCTTGACGGTGTTCTTCCAGGTGCCCGAGCAGGTGGACATCTGCGGGTACTCGATCTTGTTCTCGGACGGGAACGCCTGGGTGTTCGACATGCCCGACTCCAGCGCGGCCGCGGCCAGGATCGGCTTGAAGGTCGAACCGGTCTGGAAGCCGTTGCCGCCGCCCATCGCGGCGTCCACGTTGAGGTTGACGACGGTCTGGTTCTTGTTCGGGTCCAGGCCGTACGGGCGGGTCTGGGCCATCGCCAGGATCTTGCCGCTGCCCGGCTCCATCATGGTCGCGGCGGCCGACACCGTGTCGGTCACGTTGACCTTCTTGGTGACGGCGTTCTGCGCGGCGGCCTGCTTGTCCGGGTCCAGCGTGGTGTAGATGTTCAGGCCGCCGGTGTTCCACACCTTCTTGCGCTCGTCGGCGTTCTTGCCGAAGGCCGGGTCCTGCTTGACCACGTGGCGGACGTAGTCGCAGAAGAAGCCCATGCCGGCCTGGGCGGTGATGCAGCCGTTCTGCGGGTCCTTGTACTTCAGGCCCAGCGGGGCGGCCTTCGCCTCCTTCGCCTGGTCGGCGGTGATGTGCTTGTTCTCCAGCATCTTGTCGATCACGACGTTGCGGCGCTTGACCGTGTTCTCGGGGTAGCGCACCGGGTCGTAGGACGACGGGTTCTGCACCATGCCGGCCAGGGTGGCGGCCTCGGCGACGGTCAGGTCCTTGTTGCTCTTGCTGAAGT
Organism: Kitasatospora sp. NPDC127067; assembly: GCF_042724755.1. NCBI lineage: Bacteria > Bacillati > Actinomycetota > Actinomycetes > Kitasatosporales > Streptomycetaceae > Kitasatospora > Kitasatospora sp. NPDC127067. The sequence goes on from NZ_JBHXEM010000017.1 coordinate 28,690, forward strand.
AGCGCTGGGAGGCGGCCTCGACCCCGTAGGCCTGGTGGCCGTAGAAGGTGATGTTGAGGTAGTTGGTGAGGATCTGGTCCTTGGACAGGTCCTCCTCCAGCTTTATGGCGACCTTGAGCTCCTGGATCTTGCGGCCCAGGGTCTTGCGCTGGGCCTCCAGGACGGCCGCCTGGTCGTCGCCGGCCTTCTCCACGTTGACGTTCTTCACGTACTGCTGGGTCAGCGTGGAGGCGCCCTGGGAGGCGGTGCCGCTCTCCGCGTTCTTGCTGACCGCGCGGAGGATGCCCTTGAGGTCGACGGCGCCGTGCTCGTAGAAGCGGGCGTCCTCGATGTCCACCTGGGCGTGGCGCATGAAGGGCGACATCTGATCGGCGGTCAGAACCGTGCGGTCGCGCTCGTAGACCTTGGCGATCAGCCCGCCCTTGGCGTCGAAGATCTGGGTGGCCTGGGTGAGCGGCGGGGTCTTGAAGTCGTCCGGGATGTTGTCGAAGCTCTCCGCCGTGTCCTTGGCGGTCAGCCCGATGGCGCCGACGGCGGGCAGGGCGAGTCCGGCCAGCAGGACTCCGGAGAGCACGCTGACGCCCAGGAACTTCACGCCGTTGCCGGCGTGCTCCAACGGTGATCCGCCGGTCCTGCCGCGCGGAGCTCCGGTGTTGCCTGGGGGCTGGGGTGCCTGTGGGCGCTTCGGTGCCATGGGGAGAACCCTACGTCGCGGATTCCCGCACACAGCGGCAGGCGTTCGCCTAGGCTTGTCACAAGCTTGCGACAGCTTCGGTGCGTCAACATCGCTCACTCTTGTGGGCGAGGAGACTTGCCCGAAATGCCCCGTGATGGCCGGGTTTTGAGGCAGCTGTGGCCTGCTGTACCCGTGTGTTCAGTCACGCTCCGTGGTGACTCCTGTGGCGAGAGTGCGGGCTCCGCTTTTGGCAAGGCGTGCGACCTGCGATCACTCCAACGAGTGAGCTGATCGATACCCATAGTCCAATCGGGTCATTCGAGATTGAGCCCGAAGGGGCTGTTGCAAGCTGTCGTTCTTCCGTAACGTCCTCAACTGGCAACGGTGAATATGCCGTTGCCGCCGTGGGGGAGCCTCGAAACGGGAGAGGACGGCGCCGGCATGGGCTGGGTTGACGACTGGAGTGCGCAGGCCGCCTGCCGCACGAGTGATCCGGACGAACTGTTCGTCCAGGGGGCGGCGCAGAACCGCGCGAAGGCGGTGTGCAGCGGCTGCCCCGTCCGGACGGAGTGCCTCGCGGACGCCCTGGACAACCGGGTGGAGTTCGGGGTGTGGGGCGGGATGACGGAGCGCGAGCGCCGTGCGCTGCTGCGCCGCCGCCCGACCGTCATCTCGTGGCGGAGGCTGCTGGAGACGGCACGCACCGAGTACGAGGAGTCCCTCGCGACCGGAGTGATACTGACGGACTACGCCCAGGCGGGCTGAGCCCGGCCGCACCGCGCGGTCCGGGCCGGTCGGCTCTCGGGCACGGGCTACACCGCGCCGTTGAGCCGGTCCCCGATGGCCCGGAGCCCGTCCAGGTCGTGCACGTCGCCCGGCAGCGCCGGCACCTCCACGATCGGCACGTCCGGGTACACCGAGACGAAGCGGTCGCGGGTGCGGCGTTCGCGCCCCATGATCTGCATCCGTTCGGCGTGCAGTCGCAGCAGCCCGGCCGCGAGCAGTTCCGCAGCGGGCGAGGCGTGCTCCGAGCCGTTCTCCTCCAGGGCCTCGGCGGCCGCCAGCGCCCGCTCCGCGGTGAGCTGCGGTGCCCCCGTGTCGTGCACCCGGTTGAGCACCAGCCCGGCCAGCGGCATCCGGTCCGCGGCCAGCCGGTCCACGAAGTACGCCGCCTCGCGCAGCGCGTCCCGCTCCGGCGCGGCCACCACCAGGAACGCCGTGCCCGGCGCCTTGAGCAGCTGGTACGTACGGTCCGCGCGCTCCCGGAAGCCGCCGAACATCGAGTCCATCGCGCTGACGAAGGTCTGCACGTCGGTCAGCAGCTGAGCACCGAAGATCTTGCCCAGGGTGCCGGTGAGCAGTCCCATCCCGACGTTCAGGAAGCGCATTGCGCTGCGCCCGCCGACCTTGGCCGGGGCGGTGAGGATCCGGATCACCCGGCCGTCCAGGAAGGACCCGAGCCGGTTGGGCGCGTCCAGGAAGTCCAGTGCCGAGCGGGACGGCGGGGTGTCCACGACGATCAGGTCCCACTCCTCGGCGGCGCGCAGCTGCCCGAGCTTCTCCATCGCCATGTACTCCTGCGTGCCCGCGAAGCCGGCCGACAGGGACTGGTAGAAGGGGTTCTCCATGATCGCCTTGGCCCGCTCGGGCTCGGCGTGGGCCAGCACGACCTCGTCGAAGGTCCGCTTCATGTCCAGCATCATGGCCTGGAGCTCGCCGTCGCCGGTGACCCCCTTGACCACCCGGGGGGTGTTGTCGAGCTCGGTCAGGCCCATCGACTGGGCGAGCCGGCGGGCCGGGTCGATGGTCAGCACCACGACCTTGCGGCCGCGCTCGGCCGCCCGCAGGCCGAGCGCCGCGGCGGTGGTGGTCTTGCCGACGCCGCCGGAGCCGCAGCAGACGATGATCCTGGTCTTCGGGTCGTCGATCAGCTCGTCCACCGCGAGTCGCCGCCCGGTGCTCCGCACCCCGCTGTTCGAGGTCATGCCGCCCCCTGCCGCTTCAGTTCGCCCGCCAGCCGGTACAGTCCGCCGAGGTCCACGCCCTCGCCCAGCAGCGGCAGTTCGTACGTCGGGAGCCGCAGCTGCTGGATGTCGGCGCGCTGCGCGCGCTCCAGCTCGACCCGCTCGGCGTGCTCCCTGGCCTGCGCCAGCAGGGGGTCGATCAGCGGCTCCACCGCCGCCCGGACCTTCTCCGCGGCGCGCGTGCGGCCGCCGAGCCCGGCCTCGCCGAGCGCCACGGCGACCTCCTCGCGGTGGTCCCCGTCCACCGCGGCCACCGCCGCCGCGTCCAGCACCGGCGGCCGGACCATGTTGACCATCACCCCGCCCACCGGGAGCTTCGCCTCGCGCAGCTCCCCGATGCCGTCGACCGTCTCCTGCACCGGCATCTCCTCCAGCAGGGTGACCAGGTGCACCGCGGTCTCCGGCGACTTCAGCACCCGCATCACGGCCTGCGCCTGGGTGTGTATCGGGCCGATCCGGGCCAGCCCGGCGACCTCCGCGTTGACGTTCAGGAACCTGGTCAGCCGCCCGGTCGGCGGGGCGTCCATGACCACCGCGTCGTAGCGCCGCCGGCCGTCCGGGTCCTTGCGCCTGGTCGCCTCGCAGGCCTTGCCGGTGAGCAGGACGTCCCGCACACCGGGCGCGATGGTGGTGGCGAAGTCGACGAAGCCGACCTTCTGGAGCGCCTTCCCGGCCCGGCCGAGCTTGTAGAACATCTCCAGGTACTCCAGCAGCGCCAGCTCGGTGTCGATCGCCAGCGCGAAGACCTCGCCGGGCCCGCCCCCACCGGCGGCCAGCCCCAGCTGGGCGCGGGAGACCGAGGCGATCCGGCGCTCCTCGTACGGCAGCGCGGCGATCCCGAACAGCTCGGCGATGCCCTGCCGGCCCTCGACCTCGATCAGCAGCACCCGTCCGCCGTCGGCGGCGAGCGCCAGGGCCAGCGCCGCGGCCAGCGTGGTCTTCCCGGTGCCGCCCTTGCCGCTGACCACGTGCAGCCGGACGCCCTCCCAGTCGGGGTCGCGCCGGGCCGCCTGGCCGGGGGTGCGTGCCACGCTCCGTCTCCGTCCGTCTCCGTCCTACGGGCGTCCCCTCCTGACGAGGGTGCCCCTCACCAGGGTCCCCTCCCGACGGGGGTGCCCTTCACCAGGGTGCCCTCTCGCGAGGGTAACCAGGGAGCGCACCGGATGCCCGGAGCACCTGGGCCGTCAGGCCGGATCATGCCCTCTTTGTGCCCCACCTCACACGCCTCGCGGCCGTCGGAGCGGATCACCGCGACGGCTCGTCTAGAGTCTGGCCATGACCAAGTGGGAATACATGACGGCGCCCCTGCTGGTGCACGCCACCAAGCAGATCCTGGACAACTTCGGCGAGGACGGCTGGGAGCTCGTCCAGGTCGTGCCCGGCCCGAACCCGGAGCAGCTGGTGGCCTACTTCAAGCGGGAGAAGAACGCATGAGCAAGGTCGAGGAGAAGCTCGCCGAGCTGGGTCTGACCCTGCCTCCGGTGGCCGCCCCGGTCGCCGCCTACGTGCCGGCCGTGCACTCCGGCGACCTCGTGTTCACCTCCGGCCAGCTCCCGGTGGTCGGCGGCAAGCTGCCGACCACCGGCAAGGTCGGTGCCGAGGTCTCCCCGGAGGAGGCCAAGGACCTCGCGCAGATCTGCGGGCTGAACGCCCTGGCCGCCGTGAAGTCCGTGATCGGCGACCTCGACCGGATCGAGCGGGTCGTCAAGGTCGTCGGCTTCGTCGCCGCCGCCCCCGACTTCATCGGTGTCCCGGCCGTCGTCAACGGCGCCAGCGAGCTGCTCGGCAAGGTGCTGGGCGACGCGGGCGTGCACGCCCGCAGCGCCGTCGGCGTCGCGGTGCTGCCGCTGGACGCCCCGGTCGAGGTCGAGCTCGTGGTGCGCGTCAAGACCGTCTGAACGTGATCGCGGGGGCGGGGCCGGGACTGTCCGGCCCCGCCCCCGTGTGGCCGGAGTGTGTCCGATCGATCCGTGAGCCTGGCGGGAATCGCCGGGCACGCCCTAGCATCCGGGCATGGACCATCGAGCGACGACGCTCCCGATGCCGCCCGGCTGGCCCGCCCGGATCCGGGCGGTCGCATCCGGCGCGGTGACCCCGCCGGTGCCCAGGCCCGCCGCGACCGTCGTGCTGCTGCGCGACGCCGCCGGGGGGCCGGAGGCCTACCTGCTGCGCAGGCGCACCTCGATGGCCTTCGCGGCCGGGATGTACGCCTACCCCGGCGGCGGGGTGGACCCGCGGGACGCCGAGGTCGAGCCGGGCTGGGCCGGGCCGACGCCCGGGGAATGGGCGCGACGGCTCGGGGTGGACGCCCGGACGGCGCGGGCGGTGGTCTGCGCGGCCGTCCGGGAGACCTTCGAGGAGGCCGGCGTGCTGCTGGCCGGCCCGGACGCCGACAGCGTCGCCGTGCCGCGCGACTGGTCCGCCGAGCGGGCCGCGCTGGAGGCGCACGAGCTGTCCTTCGCCGAGTTCCTCCGCGACCACGGCCTGGTGCTGCGCAGCGACCTGCTGGGCGGCTGGGCCCGCTGGATCACCCCCGAGTTCGAGGAACGGCGCTACGACACCTGGTTCTTCGTCGCCGCGCTGCCGGCCGGCCAGCGTGCGGCCCTGGAGGTCGGCGAGGCCGACCGGGTCGCCTGGCTGACCCCCGCCGAGGCGGTGCGCGGCCACCGGGAGGGCCGGTTCGGCATGCTGCCGCCGACCGTGACGGTGCTGCGCGAGCTGTCCTCGGCCCGGACCGCGGCCGAGGCACTGGCCGCGGCCGCCGCCCGCCCGCTGACGCCGGTCCTGGGCCGGGCCGAGATCCGCGGCGACCGCCTGACGGTCCGCTGGCCCGGCTACCAGGAACTGACCATCGACGGGGAGTTCCCCGAGGGCTCCTGACCGTTCCACCGGTGGGGCCTCCCGGGCCCCGTACCGGCTGCGGGTCGTACACCCCGCAGGACGCGACCATCCCGTACCGACGCAGAGAGAGGACCGACGCCCGATGACCCACAACGACGTGGCTCGCCGGACGGCGCCCGAGATGCCCGCCCGCCGTCTGACTCCCCGTGACCCCGCCTGCGTGAGCCAGGTCCCGTTCGTCGAAGTGGCGCAGCGCGCCCTCGTCCGGGCACTGCCGCTGCGGGCCCTGCACCGAGACGGCGGAGGCGGCCGGTGAGCGGACTCCTGCCGGGCGACCCCGCCGCCGCCGTCGGCGGCGAGGCCACCCCTCGGGCGCTGTGCGTGCTGGCACCGAACCCGTCGCCGATGACGCTGGACGGCACCAACACCTGGCTGCTCTCCGAGCCCGGTTCGGACCTCGCGGTGGTGATCGATCCGGGCCCGCTGCACGAGGGCCACCTGCGCCGGGTGGTCGACCTCGCGCGGGAGCGGGGCAAGCGGATCGCGCTGACCCTGCTCACCCACGGCCACGCCGACCACTCCGAGGGCGCGGCCCGCTTCGCCGAGCTGACCGGCTCCGAGGTGCGGGCCCTGGACCCGGCGCACCGGCTGGGCTCGGAAGGCCTGGTGGGCGGCCAGCGCCTGGACGTCGGCGGCCTCGACCTGCGGGTGGTGGCCACCCCGGGGCACACCTCGGACTCGCTGACCTTCCACCTGCCGGACGACGGCGCGGTGCTCACCGGCGACACCGTGCTCGGCCGCGGCACCACGATGGTCGCGCACCCCGACGGCCGGCTGGGCGACTACCTGGACTCGCTGCGCCGGCTGCACACCATGGCCTCCCAGCACGGCGTGCGGACGGTGCTGCCCGGCCACGGCCCGGTGCTCGGGGACGCGCTGGGCGCCGTCGACTTCTACCTGGCCCACCGGGCCTCCCGGCTCGCCCAGGTGGAGACCGCGGTCGAGGCGGGCTGCCGGACCGCGCCCGAGGTGGTGGCCCGGGTCTACTCCGACGTGGACCGGGCGCTGTGGCCGGCCGCCGAGCTGTCGGTGCGGGCCCAGCTGGACTACCTGGAGGACCACGGGCTGATCCCGGGCGCCGAGTGATCCCCTGAACGCTGGAACTGCGGGGGTGAACGCGGAGGGGCCCGTCCGGATCGGACGGGCCCCTCCGCGTTCGCGGGCGTCGGCGGCGTTTCGCCGGCGTCAGCGCGAGCGGCGCGACAGCCGCTCGACGTCCAGCAGCACCACCGCGCGGGCCTCCAGCTTCAGCCAGCCGCGGCCGGCGAAGTCGGCGAGCGCCTTGTTGACCGTCTCGCGGGAGGCGCCGACCAGCTGGGCCAGCTCCTCCTGGGTGAGGTCGTGGGCGACGTGGATGCCCTCCTCGGACTGCACGCCGAACCGGCGGGAGAGGTCCAGCAGGGCCTTGGCGACGCGGCCGGGCACGTCGGAGAAGACCAGGTCGGACATCACGTCGTTGGTGCGGCGCAGGCGGCGGGCGATGGCCCGCAGCAGCGCGATGGAGACCTCGGGGCGGGCGTGCAGCCAGGGCTGGAGGTCGCCGTGGCCGAGGCCCAGCAGCTTGACCTCGGTCAGCGCGCTGGCGGTCGCGGTGCGCGGGCCCGGGTCGAACAGCGACAGCTCGCCGATCATCTCGCTGGGGCCGAGCACGGCCAGCATGTTCTCGCGGCCGTCCGGCGAGGCACGGTGCAGCTTGACCTTGCCCTCCGCCACGACGTACAGCCGGTCGCCCGGGTCGCCCTCGTGGAACAGCGACTCCCCACGGGCGAGGGTGACCTCGGTCATGGAAGCGCGCAGCTCGCCGGCCTGTTCGTCGTCGAGTGCCGCGAAGAGTGCGGCGCGCCGCAGAACGTCGTCCACGTGCTTCCTCCTTCTCGGCCGTACGGCGTGTGGGCCGTCCGGCGCAAGTTCCGTTCAGTGTTCTGCATCACCAAGCATGGCGCATGTCGCTCCGATCATATGAGGAGGGGGTGTGCCGAGGTGCGCCGTGCGGGGCCATTCGTACCGGTGGATCACCGGCCGGACCCGGTGACGGGAGCCCGGGGGAGGCCGCCGGTCGAACCTTTGTCCATTCGATTCGAACGGGGAAACGGGCCCCGTCGTGCGGGCGTGTCCCGCCGCCGGTCCGCCCGGCTCCGGGGCCGGGCGGACCGTACCGGAGCCGGGCGATCAGCCGGTGAAGCCCAGCTCGGCGAGGGCCCGGTGGATCCGGGCGCGGTGCGCGGCCTCCCAGTCGTCCAGGGTCTCGGCCGCCTCCTTGGCCAGCTTCGCCCGGGCCGCCTCCAGGACCCGCGCCCGCTCGGCGGCGGGCACCACCACGACGCCCTCCTCGTCGGCCACCACGATGTCGCCGGCCGCCACCGACACCCCGCCGCAGGTCACCGGGGCGCCGTGGGTGCCCAGCCGCTCCTTCGCCCCGGGGATCGGGATCACCCCGCGGGCGAAGACCGGGAAGGCCAGCTCCCGCACCTCGGCGAGGTCCCGGATCAGGCCGTCGGCCACGAAGGCCGCCACGCCCCGGCGCTGCGCCACCGCGCAGACGTTGCCGCCGGCCAGCGCGTGGTCCAGGTCGCCGGACTCCACCACGATCACCGAGCCGGGCCCGGCCCGGTGGATCGCCGCGTGCAGCATCAGGTTGTCGCCGGGCGGGCACCGCACGGTGAAGGCCGGTCCGGCCACCCGGGGCATGCCCGTCCACAGCGGTCGCAGGCCGGCGTCCATGACCTGGGCGCGGCCCAGGACGTCGGCCAGGGTGGTGGTGGGGATGTCCTTGAAGTCCTCGTCCATGCTTCCTCGTCCGTCGTTGGTCGTCCGTCGTTGGTTGTCCGTCGTTGGTCGTCCGTCGGGTGGGTGCGCGCCGGAGAGGCGACGCCGGTGATCGTCGGAAGACTGGACGGTGCCCCCGGGCCGCGCGTCAGGCGTAGAACTTCAGCAGTTCCGGCGCCAGCACCTCGGCGGACACCTCGTGGGTCTGGCCGTCCAGCGTCCGGTACTCGGCGTCCGGCACGGCCGCCGCCACCGCGCGGGCCGGGGCCCGCAGCGTCTCCGGGCTGGCACCGCCGTCCAGGACCAGGGTCGGCACGGCGATCGTGGCCAGCAGGTCGACCGGGACGACCGCGCCGGTCCGGTCGCCGAGCGCCGCCGCGTCGTACGCCAGGGTCGGTGCGACCGCCTCGAACAGCGGCCACACCGGCGCGCCGCGCATCCCGTCCACCATCTCCGCCGGCGTCCCGGCGTAGACCATGAGGGCCGCGACCGCGTCCCCGCGGCGCCCCTCGGCGAGCGCCGCCGTCAGCTCGGCGACGTACTGGCGGAAGCGCTCGCTCTGCGCCTCCCCGGTGCTGAACGGCGGCTCGTAGACGGCGAGTCGGGTGATGCCGGTGCCCGCGGCGGCGGCCCGCAGCGCGAGTGCGGCGCCGGAGGAGTGGGCGAGGACGTGGGCCGAGCCGCCCGCCGCCGTGATGACGGCGGCCAGGTCCTCGATCTCGCGCTCCACCGCGAAGGGCGGGGTGTCCCCGCTGTCGCCGCGACCGCGCCGGTCGTAGGTCCACACGGTGTGCCGCGCCGCCAGCTGTTCGGCGATCGAGGCGCTCGGCCCCATGCCGCGGTGGCACAGTGCGCCGTCGACCAGGACGACGGCGGGGCCGGACCCGGTGACGGAGCAGGCGAGGACGGTGCCGTCGGTGGAGACCACGGTGCTCATGGGTGTTCCTTACTGTCGTACGAGTCGGTCGTGGAGGTAGACCGGGGTTCGCCGCAGAACTCATCGCTCCGGCCGAAATTTTCTTCCGGAGTCTCCGGAGCCTCCGGATCCCTGTGGCGGGGCGTCCGGACGCATATGTTTCACGGGTAAATTACCTGCTAACCTTTTTACATGGTCACAACCGCCCAGTTCCGCCAGGCACTTCGGGTCGGTCCGGCCGGGGACGGCTGGCACAAGCCCGCGCTCAGCGCCGTGGTCACCCTCGGCGCGCTCAACCTCACCCTGCTCGGCCTCGGCCGGCTCGACCTCGCCCTCTACACCTCGGCCGGCGGCCTGGGCGCGCTGTACGGGCACGGCCTGCCCTACCGCGCCCGGGCCCGGACACTGGCCGGCGTGCTGCTCGGCACCGTGCTCAGCACCGGCGCCGCCCTCACCGCCGCCGCACTGACCCGCGACGCCGCAGTCCTGGTCGCGGTGGCGGCGGTGCTCGCCGCCCTGCACAAGCTGCTCTGCGACGCCGCCCGGATCGGCCCGCCCGGCAGTCTGATCATCACTTTCACCTCTGCCAGCTGCGCCTTCCTCCCGCAACGGCTCGCCGAGGTCCCGCCGCACCTGGCGCTCACCGCGCTCGGCGCCGCGCTGGCCTGGGTGGTCTGCATGGCCCCGGCCCTGGTGCGCCCGTACGGGCCCGAGCGGATCGCCACCGCCCGCGCCCTGGAGGCCGCCGCCCGGCTGCTACGGACCGGGCCCGGCCGGCCGGAGCCGGACGCCGCCGCCCGAACCGCCCTGGTCGGCGCGGTCGAGGCGGCCTGGCAGAGCCTCGCGCTCTCCGCCCCGTCCCGGCGGCGAGCCCTCGGCGACGCACCCGAGCGGCTGCTGGTGCGCGCGGAGGCCGCACTGGCCGGACCGGACCGGCCCGAGGACGCCGCGCGCTACCTCGACCTGGCCCGCGACCTGCGGCGCGGCCGCCCGCTGCCGACGCTCGACCTCACCGAGGCGGAGGCGGCCGAGCCTTCCGTCCGCCGTCCCGGCCCCCGACCGCCGCTCCGGCGGGCGCTGCGGCCCGGCTCGGCGCTGCTGCCGATCGCGCTGCGGGTCGCCGTCGGCTGCGCCGGCGCCGGGTGGGTCTCGCTGGCGCTCGGCGTCGGCCGGCCGTACTGGGCGGTGGTCACCGCGGCCTCGGTGTTCCAGGCCAACAGCACGCTGTCCTGGCAGCGCGCGCTGCAGCGGGTGCTGGGCAACCTGCTCGGCCTGCTGCTGTTCACCGCCGCGCTGCCCGTCGCGCACACCGGCCCGGTGGCGCTGATCGGACTCGGGCTGGTCTGCCAGTTCGGGGCGGAGGCGACGATCGCCCGCAGCTACTGGCTGGCGACGGTCTTCGTGACCCCGATGGCGCTGCTGATGACGGAGTTCGCGGGCCCGCAGCCGGCCGGGGCGCTGATCGCCGACCGCTGGCTGGACACCTGCGTCGGGGCGCTCGCCGGCCTCGCGGCCTGCCTGCTGGTCACCAACCGCCGCACCGCCGCCCGGCTGACCCGCGCGCTCGCCGGAGCGGAAGCGGCCGGCCACCGCGCGTCGGCCGCCGTCCGCGCCGCCTCGCCCGCCTCGTCCGTCCTGGCTTCCTCGCCCGCCTCGCCCGCCTCGTCCGTCCCGGGGGTCCAGGTCGTCGCGGCCGTGAGCACCCCGGACGCCCTCGCCGCCCGTACCGCCCTCGCCGCGGCCCTGCTGGAGCTGCGCGAGGCCACCGACACCGCCGCCGGCGAGTGGCGCCGACCCGCCGTCCCGCACCAGCGCGCCACCGCCACCGAGCAGCAGGCCCACCACCTGCTGGCCGCGCTGCTGGAACACCGCGGCCGCGACGGCCTGTCCGATCCCGGCCCGGCCCTGCCGGACACGGCCCGGGCCGCGACGGGCACGGCCGGGGCCGCGACCGGCACGCCCTAGGATCGAAGCCGAACGGCAGGCCGCAGAACGGGAGCAGCACACGTGGAGGACGTCGTCGCAGGTGTGCTGCGCCAGTGGGAGCGGGCCTACCCGGGGCTGGACACCGGTCCGATCGCCGTCCTCGGCCGGATCAACCGCTGCGCCGCGCTGCTCCAGCAGACCCCCGACCCGCTCACCCGGGCCGGCCTCACCCGCGCCGAGTTCGACATCCTCGGCGCCCTGCTCCGCCTCGACCGCGAGCTGACCCCCACCCAGCTGGCTCGGGAGAGCTTCGCCTCCGGGGCCGCCGTCACCAAGCGCCTGCGGCTGCTGGAGGAGCGCGGCCTGGTCAGCCGCCGCACCGACGACCGGGACCGCCGGGTCGCCCACCTCGCGCTCACCGAGGAGGGCCGGACGCTGGTGGACGGTCTGATCCAGGAGCTCGTCGCCTACGACCGCGCCCTGCTGGCCGGACTCACCCCCGCCGAGCAGGACCGGCTCGCCGAGGCCCTCAGCGGCCTGCTGAACAGCCTTGAGGGGACGATCGGCCGCACCCCGGCCTGAGCCGGCGAACCGTGGCGGAGCGTCAACGGTGGTGCTCCGGCGGGAAACTATGCTCGGGGTGCGGGCGTACGGGGGCGCCGGGTGCGCGGCGGGCTCCCGCTGGGCGCGCGGTGTGTCGAGCCGTCTACCGGGAGTTCCCCTTGGGCCACAGCGCGGACCGAACCGACGCCGATCGCTCCCGTCCGAAGCACCCCGGCGGCTTCGGGCGCTTCGGTGGCTCCGGCGGCTCCGGTGACCCGCTCGCGCGGCTCACCCGGGGCATCGTGGTCATGGTCGCCGTCGGCTTCTGTGCCGCCTCGGTGGTGGCCACGGTCCGCAACCACGACGGCCTGGCCTACCAACTGCCCGCCGTCGCGCTGCTGCTGGTCCTGCTCGGCCTGCAGATCGGGCACGCCGGTCCGTGGCGTCTGGCGCGGCGCTGGTGGCCGTGGAGCCTGGTCGTCCACGGGGTGCTCACCTACCTTCCGTTCCTGTTCTTCGACGGGGCGTGGGTCGGCATCCCCGGGTCGTTCGCCGGTTCGGTGCTGCTGACCGTCGCGTTGCCGCGTTCCTGGGTGCTGTTCGCCGTACTGGTGGCCGCCCAGTACCCGCTCTGCGCGGCGCTGGGCGGGAACCCCGGCCAGTGCGTCAATGCGTCGGTGTCCACCGCCGTGGGCGGCATCGTGGTCTACGGGGTGGCCCGACTCGCCGACCTGACAGCCGAGTTGAGGGCGGCCCGGACCGAGCTGGCCGAGCTCGCGGTGGACCGGGAGCGGCTGCGTTTCGCGCGCGACCTGCACGACCTGCTCGGTTCCAGCCTCTCGGTGGCGGCGCTGAAGTGCCAGCTCGCCGAACGGCTGGCCGCGGACGAGCCGGAACGCGCCCGCGCGGAGATCGCCGAGGTGCTGGCACTGGTGCGGCAGGCGATGGCGGACACCCGCCGGCTCCCCAGCGGCGACCTCGGGATGTCCCTGGCGCGGGAGGCGCGTTCGGCGGTCTCGGCGCTGCGGGCGGCCGGGATCGGGGTCGAGGCCGAACTGGACTGCGAGGGGCTACGGCCCGAACTCGACGCGGTGCTGGCCACCGTGCTGCGCGAGGCGGTCACCAACCTGCTGCGGCACAGCGCGGCCCGGCGCTGCGGGATCCGGGCCGGCCGGGACGAGCTCGGCACGGTGCGCATGGTGGTCTCCAACGACGGCGTGCCGCGCGAACCGGGCGGCGGTCCGGGTGAGCCGGGCGGTGCTCCGGCACGCGAACCGGGCGGCGGTCCGCGCGAGGAGGGCGGCGGGCCCGGCCCGGAGGGCGGCGGCCACGGCATCGGGAACCTCACCGAGCGGCTGCGGGCCGTAGGCGGCCGGCTGACCGCCGAGCGGGACGGAGCGGGCTGGTTCCACCTCACGGCCGTCGTCGAGGCCGAGCCCGCCCGGGAGGCCGCCCGCGCCGCCTGACCGGGGTCCGCGCCGCCTGACCGGGCCCGCGCCGCCTGACCGGGGTCCGGGCCGCCTGGCCGGGGTCCGGGCCGCTACTCGCGCATCCCCGTCGTCTCGACCGGCTTCCGGCGCAGCGCCAGCCGGGTGGTCAGCAGGACGGTGCCCATCCCCAGCAGCGCCGCCCCGCCCAGCACCGCGGCCACCCAACTCCCGGGCGGCGCGGGCCAGGCCGTCCCGGTGAGCGCCAGGCTGACCGGGACCAGCACGGCGGCGGTGACCGCCGTACCGAGGGCGAGGGCCACCGCGACCGTGATCCCGCCCTCCCAGGCCGCCATCCGCAGCACCTGCGGCCGCGTGGTGCCCACCAGCCGCAGCAGCGCGAACTCGCGCTGCCGCTCGCCGGTGGCCATCACCAGGGTGTTGACCACGGCGATCGCGGTGAACAGGCCGATCATGCCGAGCAGTAGCCGTCCGACCGCGGTGGCGGACTCCTGCCGCTGTCGGCGGGCCGCGTCGTACTCGGCCCGGTCGCCGACCCGGGCCATCGGGTAGGCCGCGGTGAGGTCGTGGAGTTCCCGGCCGACCTGCCGGGGGTCGGTTCCGGGGGTGGTACGGACCAGGACGGTCGGCGTGAGCGGGTCCGGGGCGTGGGCGGCGGCGAAGGGGGCGGGCAGCAGGGCGTCCGCGAACCGCGCGTCGCGGTCGTACACGGCGGCCACCGTCGCGGTGCTGCCGGTGCCGTCCGGCCATTCGATCCGGACGGTGGTGCCGACGCCGGCCTTGAGCGCGGCGGCCGTCCGCTGCCCCAGCGCGATGTCCGCGCCGCGCAGCCCGTCCAACGAGCCGGCCGTCACCCCCGGGTCGACCAGCTCCGCCAGCCCCTGCGGCTCGACGATCCGGGCGTTCAGCCCGTACTGGTCGACGTCCCCGACGGAGGCTCGGACGGTCGTGGAGACCGTGCCGTCGGCCGCCGCGACGCCCGGCAACCGCCGTACCGCGGCGGTGAATTCCGGCGGCAGGCCGATCCCGACGGCCTGGACCACGTGGTCGGCCAGCAGCCGTCGGCCGTCCTCGGCCGCGGTGGCCCGGGCCTTGACCACCGGGACGAACAGCACCGTGCCGGTGAAGGCCACCGCCAGCACCAGCGGGGTGACGGCGGCGGCGAAGCGGCGCGGCTGGGCCCGCAGCGCGGCCGAGGCGAGGAAGCCGGCCGCCGGGAAGAGCCGGCCCACCGGCCCGCCGATCGCCACGCTCGCGACCCGGCCGATCAGCGGTCCGAGCAGGGCCACCCCGAGCAGCAGCACCAGCACCATGCTCTCGGCCGTCCCCGCCCCGCGGTGGCCGTCGGTCGAGTCGGCCAGCACCGCGCCGGACCCGGCGAGCGTCACGAGCCCGAGCCCGGTCCGGATCCGGCCGATGCCGGGCGGCGGCGCCGAGGCGTCGCGCAGCGCCCGGGTGGGCTCGACCCGGGAGGCCCGGCGCGCGGCGGCCGCGACGGCCAGCTGCGCGGTGACGACGACGCCGCCGAGGACGACCAGCGGGGCGGTCGGCCCGATGTGCAGCGGCACGTCCGAGCCGACCACCCCGCGGTCGACCAGTTCGCCCCGCAGCAGCGCGGCGAGGCCGGTCCCGGCGGGGAGGCCGACGACCGCGGCCGCGAGGGTCAGCACCAGCGTCTCCAGGGCGATCATCCGCCGCACCTGTCCGGTGGTGGCGCCGACCGCCCGCAGCAGGGCCATCTCGCGCAGCCGCTGCTGGACGGAGAGCGCGAGCGCCCCCGCGACCACGAAGGCCGCGACGAACAGCGACAGCACGCCCGTCGTCCCGGCCAGCGACGAGAGGCCGTCGCCGGGCCCGGGAGCGCCGGAGAACTCCAGCTCGCCCCGCTCGTCGCCGGTGTGCACCCGGGGTCCGGACCAGTCCGGTACGCCGGCGCGGTCCCGTGCCTCGGCGAGTACCTGCCGGGCCTGCTCGGCCGGTGCCCGCAGGTCGGTCCCCTCCCGCACGGTGAGCCCGATCGCGTCCGCGCCGGCCGCCGTCCCGGCGAGCCGGGCGGCCTGCCCGGGGCTGAGGAAGAGCGCGCTCTGACGGGCCAACTCCTGTGGTGCTGCGGCCAGTCCGGCCACGGTGTAGCCGCGCGGCGCCTCGGTGGTGGCCAGCCGTACGGTGCCGCCGACCGTGACCCCGGCGCGGGCGGCCGTCGCGGTGTCGAGGACCACCTCGTCCGGCCCGGTCGGGGCGCGGCCGGCGGTCAGCCGGAACGGGGTGAGGGCGGCGCTCGTCCAGGAGTGCCCGAGCGAGGGGCCGCCCTGCGGTCCGGTGAGGACCTGCCCGGAGGCGGTGACCACGGCCGCCGGGAAGGAGACCTCCGGGACTGCGGCCGTGACGCCGGGCAGCCGGGCGAGTTCCGCGGTCAGCGGTCCGGCGTCCGGGATGCGGGTGCCGTCGCCGACCACCACCGGGGCCCCGGCCCAGCGCTCGGTGGGGGTGCCCGCGCGCAGGGCGGACTCCAGCAGGACCCCGCAGGCGACGGTCAGGACCAGGGCGCAGACGAGCGCGGTGAAGGCGCCGGCGAAGCCCGCCTTCCGGGCCCGCACCGTTCGCCAGGCCAGCTTCAACACGTGGCTCGACCCCCCGGTGGTTCGCCCTCGATGACATCGCGAGCGTAGCTCCGGCGGCATCGGCCGGATTCCGGTTCGTCGACGAAGGGAGGCCTCGTTGAGCTGGTCTGTGGGCCGTCCACGGGCGGATCCATGCGAAACGCACGGTCCGTCGAACCGGCGGGGCCGTACTGCCCGGGTGTTGGGGTGCCGGTCGCCGAAGCGCGTGGCGCGTGGCGTGGGGCGGGCGGCGCGGGGAGTGCCGGGGGCTACGCCGTCGGCAGCCAGCCCATCTCCTCGGCGATCCGGATCGCGTCGACCCGGCCGCGGCCCCCGGTCTTGGCCACCGCGGCGGCCAGGTGGTTGCGCGCGGTGCCCGTGGAGATGAACAGCCGGCCGGCGATCTCGGTGGCGGAGTCCCCCTGCGCCGCGAGCCGCAGGACCTCCGACTCCCGGGGTGTCAGCGGGTTCTCCCGGGTGTCCAGGGCGGCCAGCGCCAGCTCCGGGTCGACGACGCGCTCGCCGGCGGCCACCTTGCGGATCGCCGCCGCCAGTTCCTGCGCCGGGGCGTCCTTCCCGAGGAAGCCGAGCGCGCGGGCGGAGAACGCGGCGCGCAGGTGGGCGGGTCGCACCAGCCCGGTGAGGACCAGCGTCCGGCACCCGGGGAGCTTCTCGTGCAGTTCGGCCGCCGCCCGCAGCCCGTCCAGTCCGGGCAGGTCGATGTCGAGCACCGCGACGTCCGGGCGCACCTCCAGGGCGGTCGGCACCACCAGGTCCCCGCGCTCCACGTCGGCGACGACCTCCAGGTCCTCCTCGTACGCGAGGAGGGCCACCAGCGCGCCGCGCACCATGCTCATGTCCTCTGCCAGCAGGACCCTGATCATCCGTACTCTCCCCCTGTCAGGTGACGGCCACGGGCGGACTTCATTAGACAACAGGCCTTGCCAGGACCGGTTTCCGTGCTTGATCGGCCGCGAGCGGTCCGCCGGTCGGCGTAGCCTTCGTGCATGGCAGAGAGCAAGGTCCGGAAGGCCGCGGCGCAGGAGCCGGTGGCGAAGAAGGCGGCGGTGAAGCCGAGGAAGCCGGAATCGCGCCTGGCGATGGTGCGGCGGGCCCGGCGGATCAACCGCGAGCTGGCGGAGCTGTACCCGTACGCGCATCCGGAGCTGGACTTCGAGAACCCGTTCCAACTGCTGGTGGCCACCGTGCTGTCGGCGCAGACCACCGACCTGCGGGTGAACCAGACCACCCCGGCGCTGTTCGCGAAGTACCCGACGCCGGAGGACATGGCGGCGGCGAACCCGGAGGAGCTGGAGGAGATCATCCGCCCGACCGGCTTCTTCCGGAACAAGGCGAAGTCGCTCCTGGGCCTCTCGATAGCGCTGCGCGACGAGTTCGGCGGCGAGGTCCCCGGCCGGCTGGCCGACCTGGTGACCCTGCCCGGCGTCGGCCGCAAGACCGCCAACGTCGTCCTCGGCAACGCCTTCGGGGTCCCCGGCATCACGGTGGACACCCACTTCGGGCGGCTGGTCCGGCGGTTCGGCTGGACCACGGAGGAGGACCCGGTGAAGGTCGAGGCGGCCGTCGCCGAGATCTTCCCGAAGTCGGAGTGGACGATGCTCTCGCACCGGGTGGTCTTCCACGGCCGCCGGATCTGCCACTCCCAGAAGCCCGCCTGCGGCGCCTGCCCGATCGCGCCGCTCTGCCCCTCGTACGGCGAGGGGGAGACCGACCCGGAGAAGGCACGCAAGCTGTTGAAGTACGAGATGGGCGGCCGGCCCGGGCAGCGGCTGCGGCCGCCGGCCGACTTCCCCGGCGAGGCGGCCGCCCGCGCGGACGCCGCCGGCCACCACGGGCACGTCGCGGACCTGGCGGTGGACGCATGAGCGGGCGGTGGGGCCACCCCGGGCCGGAGGCCGGGGGAGTGGCGCGGGGCATCGAGCCGGACGGGCTGCCGAGCTGGCTGGAACCGGTCCGGGAGGCGGCCGAGCGGGTGCTGCCGGAGCAGCTGAGCCGCTTCCTGCCACCGGCCGAGGGCGGCCGGCCGGCGGCCGTGCTGATGCTGTTCGGCGAGGGACCGGAGGGTCCGGACCTGCTGCTGATCGAGCGGGCCCGCTCGTTGCGCTCGCACGCCGGCCAGCCGTCCTTCCCCGGCGGTGTGCTGGACCCGGAGGACGGCGATCCGAACGGCCCGGGCCCGATCGCGGCGGCGCTGCGCGAAGCCTGGGAGGAGACCGGCCTGGACCCGGCCGGGGTGCAGGTGTTCGCGGAGCTGCCCCGGCTGTACATCCCGGTGAGCAGCTTCGTGGTGACCCCGGTGCTCGGCTGGTGGCGCGAGGAGACGCCGGTGCGCCCGGTGGACGCGGCCGAGACCGGCGCGGTGTTCCGGGTCACGATCACGGAGCTGGCCGACCCGGCGAACCGGGTGCGGCTGCGCCACCCGTCGGGGCACATCGGGCCGGCCTTCGCGGTCGCCGGGCGGCTGGTCTGGGGCTTCACCGCCGGGGTGATCGACCGGGTGCTGCACCACGGCGGCCTGGAACTGCCCTGGGATCCGTCCCGGATCGTCGACCTCTCGGACGACGCGCTGGCCCTGGTCCAGGGAGACCTCGAACACTCCCGGGTGCTGCCGGGCGGCGACGCCGACGCTTCGTGACCGGACGTCGGCGCGTGCGGCGCGCGGACCGTGGGAGGGTGTCCGAGTGAACGTCCTGGATGTGCTGCTGATCGCCGCGGCCGTGGCATTCGCCGTGTCGGGCTATCGGCAGGGCTTCGTGGTCGGCGTGCTCTCGTTGGTCGGCTTCCTCGGCGGCGGCCTGCTCGCCGTCGAGCTGCTGCCGCTGCTGGTGCTCGACCACATCGGCCCGGGCACCACGGCCTCGGTGGTGGCCGTCGTGGTGGTGATCGTCCTCGCCGCGATCGGCCAGGCGATCACCGCGCACTTCGGCTGGAAGCTGCGCGGACACATCGGGCGCCGCCCGGCCCGGGTGCTGGACGCGAGCGGCGGCGCGGTGGTGAACGTCGTCTCGATGCTGCTGGTGGCCTGGCTGATCGGTTCGGCACTGGCCGGGGCGTCGCTGCCGACGGTCTCCAAGCAGGTGCGCTCCTCGGCGGTCCTCGGCGGGGTGCAGAACGCGCTGCCCGGCGACGCGCCGAACTGGTTCTCGGACTTCTCCAAGGTGCTCGCCCGCAACGGCTTCCCGCAGGTCTTCAACCCCTTCGAGCACGAGCCGATCACCCAGGTCGACACCCCCGACCCCGCGCTGGCCAACAGCCCGGCGGTGACGCGGGCCCGGCAGAGCCTGGTCAAGGTGGTCGGCACGGCGACCTCCTGCGGCAAGACCCTGGAGGGCAGCGGCTTCGTCTTCGCCCCGCACCGGGTGATGACCAACGCCCACGTGGTCGGCGGGGTCAACGAGCCGACCGTGCAGATCGGCGGGGTCGGCCAGCTGTACGACGCGACGGTGGTCCGCTACGACTGGCAGCGCGACATCGCCGTCCTGGACGTGCCCAAGCTGAACGCGCCCGCATTGACCTTCGCCGGCGAGGCGAAGACCAACGACAGCGCGATCGTGGCGGGCTTCCCGGAGAACGGGGCCTTCAACGTCCAGCCGGCCCGCATCCGCGGCCGGATCCAGGCCAACGGCCCGGACATCTACCACCGCGGCCAGGTGGTCCGCGACGTCTACTCGGTGCGCTCGGTGGTCCGGCAGGGCAACAGCGGCGGCCCGCTGCTCACCCCGGACGGCGAGGTGTACGGCGTGGTCTTCGCCAAGTCGCTGGACAGCGCGGACACCGGCTATGTGCTGACCGCGGCCGAGGTGCGCGAGGACGTCGAGCGGGGCGGCGCCGCGACCGGCCGGGCGGACACCCAGGGGTGCGCGCTCTGACGGGTGCCGGCGGGGGCGGGGCCGGGGTGGGGGTTGGGGCTGGGGCTGGGGCTGGGTCGGGCTGTGGCCGGGAGGGCGCGCCGGGCCGGTCCGTCCGATATCCGTCGCCCCGTCAGGCAGCCCTGGTAGCCTCGGCCGCGCTCACCCGTTCGGCTCAACCGGGCGCCGTCCCGGCGTGGGCCCGACGAGAGGTCGTGGCAGTCCGATGATGGGTCACTCGCACGCGGTGAGCGGGGCGATGCTGTACGCGGCCTCGGCTCCCTTCCTGCCCCCGCTGCTCCTGCACACCACCCTGCAGCCGGCGGACATACTGATGGGCACGGTGCTGTGCGCGGGCGCGGCCCTGCTGCCGGACCTCGACCACCACGACGGCTCGATCGCCAACTTCCTCGGCCCCGTCTCCAAGGTGCTCTGCCGCTTCGTGGCCTGGATCTCCGGCGGCCACCGGCACGCCACCCATTCGCTGCTGTTCGTCGCGCTGATGGGCGCCGGCACCTGGGCCGGGGTCACCTACCTGGGGCGCAACTTCACCCTCGGACTGACCTTCTTCCTGCTGGCGCTCGCGATCCGGGCCCTGCGGCTCTGCCCGCCGGGCGACGGCCCGGAGGCCTGGATCACCGTCATCGGCCTGGCCGCGCTCGGCACCTTCGGGATGAACACCTGGATGCCCAACTCGCCCGGCTGGCTGCCGTACGCGGTGGCGCTGGGCACGCTGGCGCACCTGCTCGGCGACTGCCTGACCAAGAAGGGCGCGCCGCTGCTCTGGCCGCACAAGGAGCGCTACGAGGTCGTGCTGATCAAGCGCAGCGGCAACAGCGTCGAGACCAAGGTGCTGGTGCCGATCATGTCGGTGGCGACCTTCGTCCTGCTCTGGTTCACCGCGCTGTCGCCGACGATCGTGAACTGAACGGGCCGTGCCGGTCGACCGGCACCGGGCGCATCGGTGCTCGGCGCGCCGGCACCCGGCTTATCGGTGCTCGGCTTATCGGTGCTCGGCGCACCGGTGCTCGGCGCACCGGTGCTCGCTGTGCCGGGCGATGAGATGCGGCGCGGGGCCTCAGGTCTCGCGCCGCAGCCGTGCGCCCACCCAGCGGGCGCGCCGGCCGAGGATGCGGGGGATGCCGAGCTGCCGCCGCTCCGTGCGCCGGCGGCCGTCGGGGCCGTCGAAGCCGAGGTCGTCCGCCCGGTCGGGCCGGTGGGCGGAGCGCTGGGGGCTGTTGTGACGTCGGCCGCGCGGGGCGCCGCCGCTTTCGGGCATCCAACTCATACCGGAATGGATGCCCCTGGGCCGGTGGAGGTAACCGCCCGGGCCTCGCCGAAATTGGCCTATGCGGTTGTCATATGAGCGTCAATATAAGGGAGTTGGGCCCGAGAGCCCTTCCGGTCGGCCGAGCGTCCGACCGCACGTACGGCCGCTTCCGGCCGCGTACGGGATCCCCGGCTCCGCGCGGCCGTACGGTTGCGTCCGGCCGCGTCCGGGGTCACTCCTTGTGGCGGCCGACCCAGTCCAGCAGCTCGGCGGTGAACTCCTCCGGCGCCTCCTCGTGCGGGAAGTGCCCGACGTCCGGCAGCAGCCGCCAGCGGTACGGCGCCGCCACGTACTCGCCGCCGCCGAGCGCGGTGTGCGACAGCAGCACCGGGTCCGCGGCGCCCTGGACGTGCAGGGTCGGCGCGGTGATCGGCTTCTTCATCCGCCGGGCGAACTGGATGCCGTCCGGCCGGGCCAAGGAGCGCAGCAGCCAGCGGTACGGCTCGATCGAGCAGTGCGCCGTGCTGGGGATCTGGATCGCCTGCCGGTACGCGTGCAGCGCGGCCTCGTCCAGGCCGTTCGGACCGGTCCAGGAGGTCAGGTAGCGGCCGACCTGCTCGGCGTCGTCGGCGACCAGCCGGCGCTCCGGTATCCACGGCCGCTGGAAGCCCAGCACGTGCTCGAAGGCGGCGAACTGCCGGCGGTCGGTCAGCAGCGCCCGGCGCAGGTCCCGCGGGTGCGCGGTGGAGACCACGGTGAGGCTCTGGATGACGGACGGCCGCATCACGGCCGCGACCCAGGCCAGGGTGCCGCCGGAGGCGTGCCCGACCAGGTGCGCCCGGCGCTCGCCGAGCGAGCGGATCACCCCGGTGATGTCCAGGGCGAGGTTGCCCGGGTCGTACCCGCGCGGGGTGCGGTCGCTGCCGCCGATGCCGCGCAGGTCGAGCGCCACCGCCCGGTAGCCGGCCTCGGCGAGCGCGGTCAGCTGGTGGCGCCAGGCCCACCAGTACTCGGGCCAGCCGTGCACCAGCAGCACCAGCGGGCCGGAGCCCAGCTCGGCGATGTGGAAGCGGGCGCCGTTGGCCGCGAGGTCGCGGTGCGTCCAAGGGCCGGCCTGCCGGATGCTCCAGGCCTCCGCGTCGCCCGCGGCCGGGGCCCCGGAGGAGGTCGCCGCGAAGGCTTCCCGTCCGGTCTCCCGCCCGCTCTCCCGCCCAGGCTTCCGCGCGGGTGCCGGGCCGGTGCCCCCGGGGGCGGAGCCGGGGTCTTCGGGACCGGCGGGGCCTTCGGGGGTGAGTCCGGCGCCGGAGTCGGGGCCGGATTCGGCGGACGGCTGCGCGGGCACGGGCTTCTGGTCAAGCGGCATACCGAGAGCGTGTCACATCCCGGCGCCGGACACGTGCCCGGCACTCGTGGTCGGCGGGTTCGGAGCCCGCCGGGGCTGGCCCTCCCCGCTCACGGCGCGGCGCCGTCCCCGCCCGCCCGGGCCGGTCACCGGCGCCCCGCCGACACCGGGTCGGTTACGGGATGCGACCGAAGGCCCGGTCGATCTCCTCCTGGGTGGCCGGCCGCGGCCGGGCGTTCTTCAGCACGTCGGCGGTCCTCTGGGCGCCCTCGATGGTGCGCACCGGCTTCTCGATCTTCTTGAACGAGCGCCAGGCCAGCATCCCGAGCAGCACCGCGAGCAGCAGGTAGGCGCCCGCCACGACCAGGAAGGACCAGCCCAGCGACAGGCCCAGCGCGTGGATGCCGAAGGCCGCCGCGGCGCTCAGCATCGGGATGGAGAACAGCGCCACCACACCGGCGACGATCAGCGAGACGCCGCCGGAGACGCCGCGCTTGACGTCCGCCCGGATCTCGGCCTTGGCGAGCGCGATCTCGTCGTGGACCAGCGCGGACAGGTCGGCGGTGGCCGCCGCGAACAGCTGCCCCACCGAACGCTCGCCCTCGTAGGGCACCCGGCCGTTGCTGGACGGGTCTGCGGCTCCTGCGGGCATCAGCGGTTCTCCTCTGCGGCTGTGCGGCGTGACGCCGCCGCGGGTGTGCGGTTCCGGGGCCGGCGGGGGTCCGGAGGCGTCTGTGGGTTGTCGACAGCTCAGAATCATGCCCCTACCGGTCAGTCGGACACCACTCCGGGGCCCCGCCGGAGGGATGTGTCCCGGCGGCGGGGGTGCTCCGGGCACCTCCGCCGGGGCCTGCCGGAGGTCGTGGTTCCGGTCCTCGGGTGCCTCGGTCGGGCCCGCCGGACCGTTCCCCCGCCCCGGTCCTCCGGGTGCCGGCCGAAGGGCCTTCCGGGGCCCCGGCCGGGAGGCCTCGGTCGGGGGCTTCCGCCGGGGCGCCCCAGCCGGGGCTTCGGGCAGGGGCGTCGGGCAGGGGCGTCGGGGAGGGGATTCGGGCAGGGGATTCGGTCAGGGGCGTCGGGCAGGGCTTCAGCCGGGGCGTCTCAGTCGGTGTGGCCGGGCCGGCCCTGGTGGCCGGGGCCGGGGTCGCCTTCCTCACCGGCCGCCGGGCGGGGCGACTCGCCGACCCTGGCCTGCCAGGCCGGGTCGTCCTCCTGGTAGATGTCGGGGATGCCGTCCCCGTCCACGTCCCGGTCCTCCTCCTCGCACAGCTCGCGGTAGTGCCGGTTGCGCAGCTTCAGCAGGACCGTGGCGACGACCGCGGCGAGCACCGAGCCCACCAGTACCGCCGTCTTGGCCCGGGCGGCGAGCGCCGGGTCGTCCGGGAAGGCCAGCTCGCTGATCAGCAGCGAGACGGTGAAACCTATGCCCGCGAGCACCGAGACCGCGACCATGTCGGCCCACTTGAGCCGCGGGTTCAGCTCGGCCCTGGTGAACCGGGCGGTCAGCCAGGCCCCGCCGAACACGCCCACCGACTTGCCGACCAGCAGGCCGATCACGATGCCCAACGGGGCGGCCTGGGTGAACACCTCGCGCAGTTTCGGGCCGGAGACGGCCACCCCGGCCGAGAACAGCGCGAACAGCGGGACGGCGAGGCCGGCCGAGAGCGGGCGGACCAGGTGCTCGATGTGCTCGCCGGGGGAGTGCTGCTCGTCGCCCTCCCGGTGGCAGCGCAGCATCAGGCCCATCGCGACGCCCGCCACCGTGGCGTGGATGCCGCTCTCGTGCATCAGTGCCCAGGTCACGAAGGCCAGCGGCACGAAGAGGTACCAGCCGTGGACGCCGCGCCGGTGCAGGAACCAGAACAGCGCCAGCCCGACGAAGGCAAGGCCGAGCGCCCAGAACTTGATGCCGTGGCTGTAGAAGATCGCGATGATCAGGATCGCGATCAGGTCGTCGACCACCGCCAGGGTGAGCAGGAAGGCGCGCAGCGGGGACGGCAGGTGGCTGCCGACCACGGCCAGCACACCGAGTGCGAAGGCGATGTCGGTGGCGGTCGGGATCGCCCAGCCATTGGGATGCCCGCCGCTGCCGGAGTTCACCAGGGCGAAGAGGATCGCGGGCAGCGCCACCCCGCAGACGGCGGCGACCACGGGCAGCAGCGCGGCACTGGGCGTGCGCAGCTCACCCGCGACGAACTCGCGTTTGAGCTCGATCCCGGCGACGAAGAAGAAGATCGCCAGCAGGCCGTCCTTGGCCCAGGTGGCCAGGGAGAGGTTCAGGTGCAGCGGGGCGGAGGGGCCGACGGTGTAGTCGAGCACGCTCTGGTAGGCCTGCGGCCAGGCGTTGGCCCAGATCAGTGCGACGACGGCGGCGCCCAGCAGCAGCATGCCGCCGACCGTCTCGGTGCGCAGGGCGTCGGTGATGAAGGTGCGCTCGGGCAGTGACAGCCGGCCGAGGAACTGCCGGCGGCGGGTCGTCGGCTCATGGACGGGCGGCTGGTCGGTCACGCGGGACCTCCTGGGGCTGGGAGCGGCAAATGGATGCACGTGTGGTGCAGTTGCCGACCAGACTTCCCGGCGCGCCCTGTGACGCCCGCGACTCCCGTCAAGGGATCTTGATGCGTCCTTAATAGTCTAGCGGGACGTTTGGGTGACATCCGGATTGTCCTAACAAAGGACTTAATCCCTGCGGGCTGGTTTCGCACTCCGGGGGAGCAGCGGCCCGTACGCGGAACGGCGGCCGCGTGCTCGAACGGCGGCCGCGTACCCGGAAGGGCGGCCCCGTACTCGAGCGGCGGCTCGGCACCGGACGGCGGCCGGGCCGCTGGGAGAAGGCGGGATGCCCGGGTGGGCCTCGCTGTCCGAACGGGTGACTGACGGGACGACTGTGCCCCGGGCGGTGATCACCGCCCGGGGCACAGTCGTCGTCCCAGTGGCGCTCGGCGGTTGCCGGCGCCGCGGGCTCAGCCGTCGTCGTGGGCTCAGCCGTTGCCGTTGCTGTTGTCGGAGGGCGGCAGCTGGGCCTGGATCTGGCTCATCACCGTGCTGTCGGCCAGGGTGGTGGTGTCACCGACCTCGCGGCCCTCGGCGATGTCACGCAGCAGGCGGCGCATGATCTTGCCGGAGCGGGTCTTCGGCAGCTCGCCGACCACCTTGATCTGCTTCGGCTTGGCGATCGGGCCGAGCGTGCGGCCGACGTGTGCCCGCAGCTCCTCGACCAGCTCGGGGCTCTCGGTGACGCCGCCGCGCAGGATCACGAAGGCGACGATGGCCTGGCCGGTGGTGGCGTCGGTCGCGCCGACCACGGCGGACTCGGCCACCGAGGGGTGGCCGACCAGGGCCGACTCGACCTCGGTGGTGGAGATGTTGTGGCCCGAGACGAGCATGACGTCGTCCACCCGGCCGAGCAGCCAGATGTCCCCGTCCTCGTCCTTCTTGGCGCCGTCGCCGGCGAAGTAGCGGCCCTCGAAGCGCGACCAGTAGGTGTCGATGTAGCGCTGGTCGTCGCCCCAGATGGTGCGGAGCATGGACGGCCACGGCTCGGTGAGCACCAGGTAGCCGCCGGAGCCGTTCGGCACCTCGACGGCGTTGTCGTCCACCACGGTGGCCGCGATGCCCGGCAGGCCGCGCTGGGCCGAGCCCGGCTTGGTCTCGGTGACGCCCGGCAGCGGGCTGATCATGATGGCGCCCGTCTCGGTCTGCCACCAGGTGTCCACGATCGGACAGGTGCCGCCGCCGATGTGCTCGCGGTACCAGATCCAGGCCTCGGGGTTGATCGGCTCGCCGACGCTGCCCAGCACCCGCAGCGAGGACAGGTCGAACTTCGCGGGGATGTCGTCGCCCCACTTCATGAAGGTGCGGATCGCGGTCGGCGCGGTGTAGAGGATGGTCACGCCGTACTTCTGGACGATCTCCCAGAACCGGCCCTGGTGCGGGGTGTCCGGGGTGCCCTCGTAGATGACCTGGGTGGCGCCGTTGGAGAGCGGGCCGTAGACGATGTACGAGTGGCCGGTGACCCAGCCGATGTCGGCGGTGCACCAGTAGACGTCGGTCTCCGGCTTGAGGTCGAAGACCGCGTGGTGGGTGTAGCTGGCCTGGGTGAGGTAGCCGCCCGAGGTGTGCAGGATGCCCTTGGGCTTACCGGTGGTGCCCGAGGTGTAGAGGATGAACAGCGGGTGCTCGGCGTCGTGCGCCTCGGGGGTGTGCTCGGTGGACTGGCGCGCGGTGATCTCGTGCCACCAGACGTCGCGGCCCTCGGTCCACGGGACGTCCTGCTCGGTGCGGCGGACCACCAGGACGTGCTCGACGCCGTCGACCTTGGTGAGCGCCTCGTCGATGGCCGGCTTCAGGGCGGAGGGCTTGCCCCGGCGGTAGCCGCCGTCGGCGGTGATGACGAGCTTGGCCTGGGCGTCCTGGATGCGGGAGGCGACGGCGTCGGAGGAGAAGCCGCCGAAGACCACCGAGTGGGTGGCGCCGATCCGGGCGCAGGCGAGCATCGCGACGACCGCCTCGGCGATCATCGGCAGGTAGACGGCGACCCGGTCGCCCTTGCGGACACCGAGCTCCAGCAGTGCGTTGGCCGCCTGCGAGACCTCGTCCTTGAGCTGGGCGTAGGTGATCGAACGGCCGTCGCCGGGCTCGCCCTCGAAGTGGATCGCGACCCGGTCGCCCAGGCCGTTCTCCACGTGGCGGTCGACGCAGTTGTACGCGACATTGAGCTTGCCGTCGGCGAACCACTTGGCGAAGGGAGGGTTGGACCAGTCGAGGGTCTCGGTCGGCTCGACGGCCCAGGTGAGGCGACGGGCCTGCTCGGCCCAGAAGCCCAGACGGTCCTCGGAGGCCTGCGCGTACGCGGCCGCGGTGACGTTGGCGGCTGCGGCGAGCTCTGCCGGCGGGGCGAAGCGCCGCTCCTCCTTGAGCAGGTTGGCCAGGCTCTCGTTGCTCAACGCGCACTCCTCATCGAGTCATGATCGGGGGCGTTCCCGTGCGTGGGGATTGTCCCGTGTGTCCCAGCGCACAGCTCACCAGGCGAACGGGGCAGTTGACAAGAGGCTCCTGGGAATTGGTGTAGACCTTTGACCGTTGGCCGACCGGGTTCGCGTCCGATCCACCGTGGCGGACCGGACGGCCGTTCGGGGGTGGGTGGGCCCGTGCCCCGGCCCGCCCGGCGGGGACACGGACCCGGCTCTCAGGCGGCCAGTCGGGGGCCCTCCCCGCCGTCCCCGGGCGGAAGCCGATCATCCCCATTCACCCGTTCGGCCGATGCTGTGTTCGGCCGGCCCTCGGGGTCGGCCCCAGTGGGGTCCTCGGCGTGGTGTTCGATTCCGTTCGTGCGAGTGCCGGTGCGGGCCTCGATCGGACTGAACGTCCCGGCGGCCCGGTCCAGGACGTAGGCCTGGGCCGTCGCGAAGTCGAAGTACATCCCGACCAGCCGCAGGGTGCCCTCCTCGACCCGGCGCTCCACCGCCGGGTTCGCCATCAACTGGTCCAGCTGCTGGACCACGTTGGTGATGCAGAGCTGCTCCACGACGTCCACCGCCGGCCGGGCGGCGAACTCCGCCGGGACGCGTCGGAGCCGGTCCAGCGAGCCGCGGCCGTTGCGCAACCAGCGGGCCAGCGGGGTGGGCGGCCCGGGGCGCTCGTGCACGCCGTCCAGCAGGGCCTTCATCGCGCCGCAGCCGGAGTGGCCGCAGACCGTGATCGAGCGGACCTCCAGCACCTCGACCGCGTACTGCACCGCGGCGGCCACCGAGTCGTCGGCCGCTCCGGGTTCGTGCGGGGCCGGCACCAGGTTGCCCACGTTGCGCACGGTGAACAGGTCGCCGGGGCCGCTGTTGGTGATCATGCTGGTGACCATCCGGGAGTCCGCGCAGGTCAGGAAGAGCTGGGAGGGCGCCTGCCCCTCGCGGGCCAGCCGGGCGAGTTCCGGCCTGATCAGCGGGGCGGTGTGCAGCTGGAACACCCGGACTCCGTCCAGCAGTCGGCCGTGCGGGTCCTCCTGCTGATCGATGCAGTGGTGGCCGACCCAGGGCGTCCAGGCCCGGCACCGGTGCGGGCCCGGTGAACTGCCCGCGCGCACGGTGCCGTCCGGGTCCAGCACTTCGTCGTCCTGGCGGCGCGTCACCATCGAGACCCGGCCGCCCGCGTCCTGGTGCGCGGCCCGCCAGGTGTGCAGCGTCTCGTACGCGGCGTGGTCCAGGAAGGAGCCGTCGTGGATCACCGTGACCTCGGCCCCGGCGGGGATGCCGGCCAGCGCCCGGCTGAGCCGGGGCACGGCGGTGAAGGTGAGCGGGCCGTGCGTCCGGACGGTGACCGTCCCGTCGGGGCCGGTCTCCACGTCCACGTGGGCGCGGGTCAGCCGGTAGAGGGCGAGCAGTACGGCGGTGCCGGCGCCGATCGCGACGCCCCACAGCACGCCGGCGGCCACCACGCCGAGCACGGTGATCAGGTAGACGGGGAACTCGCGGTGCCGGTGCACCCTGCGGATGTGCGCGAAGCTCACCATCTGCAGCCCGACCGCCAGCACCAGCGCGGCGAGCGCGGCCAGCGGGATGTGGCGCAGCCCGCCGGTCAGCGCCAGCGCGGCGGCCAGCACCCAGACGCCGTGCAGCACCGAGGCCCACCTGGTCCGGCCACCGGCCCGCACGTTGGCGGTGCCGCGCACCGCGCCCCCGGCGACCGGCAGTCCGCCGACCAGGCCGCTCACCAGGTTGGCGAGGCCCTGGCCGCGCAGTTCGCGGTCGAGGTCGCCGGTGCGCCGGGACATCCGGTCGATCGCGACGGCGGACAGCAGCGACTCCACGCTGGCCACGGCGGTGACGGTGAGGACGGCGGCGAGCAACCCGAGGACCGGGCCGTGCGGAAGCGCGGGCAGGAGCGACTGCGGGCGCCAGGCGGGCAGCTCGATGTGGGCGAGCCGCAGGTCCAGGGCGAGGACGAGGGCGGTGGCCAGCGCGACCCCGGCCAGCGGGCCGGGCACCTTGGTCAGCCGGGCGCCGAACTCGCCGGCACGGCCGGGGAGTCGGCCGAGCCGGGGCCAGCCGACCAGGACGGCGACGGTCACCGTGCCGGCCAGCACCGCGGCCGGGTGCGGGCCGGACAACTGGCCGGGAAGGGCCAGGATGTCGGCGATCGCGGAGCTCTGCGGTGAGCCGCCCAGGACGACGTGGAGCTGCGCGATCGCGATGGTGATCCCGACCCCGGCCAGCATGCCGTGCACGATCGCGGGTGAGACGGCGAGCGCCGTCCGGGCCACCCGACGTGCGCCGAGGAGGAGTTGGAGCAGGCCGGCGGCGACGGTGATGGCGCAGGTGGCCTGCCAGCCGTACCGGGCGATCAGCCCGGCGGTGATCACCGTCAGTGCCGCCGAGGGGCCGCTGACCTGGAGCGGTGTGCCGCCGAACAGCCCGACCACGATCCCGCCCACGGCCGCGGCGGCCAGGCCGGCGGTGAGCGGGGCGCCGGTGGCGAGCGCGATGCCGAGGGAGAACGGCACGGCGATGAGGAAGACCACGAGGGACGCGGAGAGGTCCTGGGCCCACCGGATCCGGGGGGCCGGGCCCGGCGGTGCGTGGTCGGTGGTGTCGGAGGCGATGGGGGCGCTGGAGATGTCGAGGGTCATTGTCTTCCCGTCTGTCCGGGGGAGCGAACGCAGTCAGGTCCGGCGGTGAGTCCGGGGTGGGGCTCCGGGGCGGATCGGCTGTCGTGGGTCGCGACGGTGTGGCGGGATGGCGTGGGCGCGGCGGGGGAGTGCGGGTGTCACCGGCCGGCGTTGACCATCAGGCCCGCCAGGGCTCCGGGCGAGGTGCGGGACGTCTCACCGGGGGCCGCCGGGCGAACCATCAAGACTCGGTAAACCGAGGGTAATGAAAGCTTTGCACAGCGTGGTTCCGGGAGGGAAGCGGAAAACCCCCTGATTCACCCCAATGGGTGGTGGCCGAACGGTCGGGAATCTGCTGGTGGCAGGGGTCGTGGCACCGGCCGGCCGGGGGCGGCGCCGGGAGCGGGAGCGGTCCCGGGGCGGGAGCGCGCACGGCGAACGGGCCGCGGCCTCCCGGGGTGGGGAGGCCGCGGCCCGTTCGGCTGCGGTGGTGCGGGTCAGACGTGGGCGCCCGCCGGGGCCGCGCGCCCGCCGTCGTCCGCGAACCCGCCGAGGACGAACTCCTCGTCCACCTGTGTCGCGAGGTCGATGCCGACCTTGGAGTTGGCCCAACTCTCCGCGTTGCGGCGGTGGAAGAGCACCGCCTGCTCGGTGTAGCGGCGCGCGTCCCGCCGCCCGTACGCCGCGTCGGCCTCGAACCGCAGCTCCTCCAGCACGGCCCGGTTGGCCGGCTCCAGGGTCTTCAGCGGCGGTTCGGCGCCCTGCTCCAGACGGCGCACCCAGTCCGACTGCCCGAAGGTGGTGAGCAGGTCGGCGCCGACCTCGCGGCGCAGGAAGGCCAGGTCGTCCGGGCCCTGCACCTTGTTGCCGACCACTCGCAGCTGCACGCCGAAGTCGCGGGCGTAGTCCCTGTACTGGCGGTAGACGGAGATGCCCTTGCGGGTCGGCTCGGCGACCAGGAAGGTCAGGTCGAAGCGGGTGAACAGGCCGGAGGCGAAGGAGTCCGAGCCCGCGGTCATGTCGGTCACCAGGTACTCGCCGGGGCCGTCCAGCAGGTGGTTGAGCAGCAGCTCCACCGCGCCGACCTTGGAGTGGTAGCAGGCCACCCCGAGGTCCTCCTCGGTGAACGCGCCGGTCGCCAGCAGCCGTACCGAGCCCTCGTCCAGTGCGATCGGGCGGGCGCAGGAGGCGTAGACCGGGTTCTCCTCGACGATCCGCAGCAGCCGCGAACCGCGCCCGGGCGGCGTGGTTTTGATCATCTCGTCGGAGGAGCGGATCAGCGGGTTGCTGCCGCGCAGGTACTCCTTGATCTCCGGCAGGTGTCCGCCCAGCGGGGGCAGTTCGGCGGCCTGATCGTCGGTCAGCCCCAGGGCGGGGCCGAGGTGTTGGTTGATGTCGGCGTCCACGGCGACGACCGGCCGGCCCATGGCCGCCAGGTGGCGGATGAACAGCGCGGACAGCGTGGTCTTCCCGCTGCCGCCCTTGCCGACGAAGGCGATCTTCATCTGGGGACTCCGGCTCTCGCTCAGGGCCCTCGCTGCGGGCCGCGTGCCCGGGGTGCGCGCGCCGCGACCCCTAGTTGGAAATCGTTATCGTCTCCGATAGTGGCCATGCTAGCCGGGGTTTGGGTTCCGTCGCGGGCGGGAAGTGAGGATTGCCTCTAATGGGTGATGCGGGGTTGCTGTTCCGGGAGGGGCGGCCCGTTCATTACTCTCGGGTAGGTGAGCACTGGAACTGATCCCCTCGCCCCGCTGGCCCAGCTCCCCGGGGTGCCCGACGCGGTGGCCGAGGTGCGCAAGGCCGTCGACCGCCTCTACGGCCACCGGGTGATGCGCCGCCGGGCGGCCGAGGTCACCTCCGAATCCGCGCTGCGCGGCGCCCGCGCGTCGGCGGCCCTGGCCGGGGCCGACTGGCCGCTGGAGGAGGTCCGCCGCCGCAGCGACTTCGGCGCGGACCCCGAAGCCCGGACGGTCGGCGCGGCCCTGCGGATCGCCGCCGAGGCCGGCCAGCTGCTCAGCATCTGGCGGCACTCGCCGCTCCAGGTGCTGGCCCGGCTGCACCTGCTCGCGGCGGGCGACGGCGATCCGGCGGCCGGGCGCCCGCGGCGGGCCGGCGAGGGCGCCGAGGAGCTGTTCCCGCTGGAGCTGGAGCCGGTGGAGAGCGTCGAGGTCGACGCCCTGGACGGGCCGCTGCCCGTGCTGCCGCCCGCCCCGGGTGCGGAGGAGGTCGCGGCCCGGCTCGACCAGCTCTCCCGGCTGCTGGTGGCGCGTGCGGAGGGCCAGGGGGTGGGCACGCCGGCCCTCGTCATGGCCTCGGTGGTGCACGGTGAGCTGCTCGCGCTGCGGCCGTTCGGCACCCACAACGGGGTGATCGCGCGGGCCGCCCAGCGGATCGTGCTGATCGCCGAGGGGCTCGACCCGAAGTCGATCTGTCCGACCGAGGTCGGCCTGGCGGAGCTCGGCACCGCCGCCTACCGCCGGGCCCTGGCCGGCTACCTGGCGGGCACCCCCGAGGGGATGGCGGCCTGGATCGCGCACTGCGGCCGGGCGTTGCGGCTCGGCGTCCGGGAGAGCACGGCGGTCTGCGAGGCGATGCAGCGCGGGATGGTCTGAGCGGTCGGACCGGGGCGGCGCGCGCTCCGCGAGGGGGCGCGCGAAGACACGGATGCGGCGGCACCTGATCCTGCCGGGTGCCGCCGCTGGTGCAGATACCGGGTGACCATGCATGCACCGGAAGTGCCGATCAGACGGGGATCCTGCCCGTTCGTCTGGTCCGGCGGCCCGACAGCGGGTCGGCTGCATGTGGGTGCCCGGATATCTGTACGTGCGGTCCGTGGGGCCTGAACTGCGTTGTCGGTTTGACCTCTTAGGTCCTGACCGGGTCTCGCGGGCCGTGCTTCATTTGTATCGCGTTTCGGGCGAAAGGGGAACCCGAAACGAGAAGTCTGTCCCGGTTGACCGTTTTGTCCAAGGGGTGCCGGGCGGCACGGCCTCAGGCCGCGGGGCGCCGCCGGCGGGCCAGGTACCAGATCACCCCGGCGGTCACCACGGCCGTCCCGACCGCCACGGCGGTCAGCACCGAGCCGCTCGGGGCGGAGAACTCGGGCAGCCGGCGCCGCAGTTCCACCGGCTTGTCGAAGACCAGCACCGGCCACTCCCGTGCCTGCGCCTCCTTCCGCAGCGCCCGGTCGGGGTTGACCGCCGACGGGTGGCCGACCGCCTCCAGCAGGGGCAGGTCGGTGGAGGAGTCGCTGTAGGCGTAGGACGCGGCCAGGTCGTAGCCCTCGGTGGCGGCCAACTCCCGGATGGCGGCGGCCTTGTTCTCGGCGTAGGCGTAGTACTCGATCTCGCCGGTGTAGCAGCCGTCCTCGACCTTGAGCCGGGTGGCGATGACGTGGTCCGCGCCGAGCAGCCGGCCGATCGGCTCGACCACCTCGGAGCCGGAGCTGCTGACGATCACCACGTCCCGGCCGGCCGCGTGGTGCTGCTCGATCAGCGAGGCCGCCTCGTCGTAGATGATCGGGTCGATCAGGTTGTGCAGCGTCTCGGCGACGATCTCGCGGACCTGCTGGACGTTCCAGCCCCGGGTGAGCGCGGAGAGGTACTCGCGCATCTTCTCCATCTGGTCGTGGTCCGCGCCGCCGACCAGGAAGACGAACTGGGCGTACGCACTGCGCAGGACGGCCCGACGGTTGATCAGGCCGCCCTGGTAGAAGGGGCGGCTGAAGGCCAGTGCGCTGGACTTGGCGATGATGGTCTTGTCGAGGTCGAAGAAGGCCGCCGTGCGCAGCCCGCCGGGTCGAGGGCGCACGGGCGGGCGGAGTTCTCCGGGCCCGGTGGTGTCGCCCTGGGACTCGTCGGCGTACTCGTCGGCGTTCTCGGTGGTGTCCACGGGAACCGAGGATAGAGGGAGCCGCAAAACACCCCGCCATTCGGCGTACTCGTGGGCGTGCGGGTTTGTGTTTCTGGCCGCTCGGGTACACCATGGAAGTCACGGATCGTTCGCGACCGTGCTAACCCGGTCCGGCTCCTCCCCCCCGAGCCGGGCTGTGGATAGACGACCCCCGCTCTCCCCCCCGGCGGGGGTCGTCGCACGTCCGGGGCCATTTTCAGGGCTTGAACGCCCCTCGCGGCGCGTTCGCCGCCGTCGTGCCGACGGCTTGCAGGGGGTGTCGTCACCTCGGCCCGCCGATCGACTTTCGTCACTCTGCGTTGCCATTTGCTCAGGTTCGTCGGAGATCGAACGGCTGGTTCCGATCGGTGCCGCGGGCCCGCTCGGAAGCGGTGTCGGGAAGGTGTCGAGCACTCGTCGGGAGTGCCTTCGAACGGGATGCGGAGGATCGCCGGTTCATCTCGGTGACCCCCTTTCGTCAATTCTTCACCGATTAGCCCCCCGCCCGGGTGAACGTTTTCCTCCACAGTCCACGAGTTATCCACAGGCAATCGGAACTCGGATGACGGAATCCGGATCTCCCCCCACCGTGATGTCCGGCGGCGGTCGCCGGACAGGGCCTCACCCCTTCCATCC
Organism: Kitasatospora sp. NPDC127067; assembly: GCF_042724755.1. Classification (NCBI taxonomy): domain Bacteria; kingdom Bacillati; phylum Actinomycetota; class Actinomycetes; order Kitasatosporales; family Streptomycetaceae; genus Kitasatospora; species Kitasatospora sp. NPDC127067. The sequence goes on from NZ_JBHXEM010000017.1 coordinate 63,095, forward strand.
CCAGAGGATCTGTCGGGCGGCCGTCCGCCGGAACCGTCCGACGTGCGCCGCCCGCCACCCCGGTGGCCGGCGGCGCGGAGGGGAGAATCCATGTCGACGCCGATCGCCGACCACATCACCGCCGAGGGCCCCGCGGTCGCCGGGCCGCTCGTCGTCACCGAGGACGACGGCCTGGCCGAGCACCTGCTGCGGATTTGCGCGGCGGCGGGCACCGAGCCGAGGCTGGTCCGGGGCGCGCCGCCGACGCGGGAGCTCTGGGAAGGGGCCTCGCTGGTCCTGGTCGGGGACGACCAGGCCGTCCGCTGCTCCGGGCTGGGGCGGCGCGGCGGGGTGCTGTTGCTCGGGCTGGACCTGGACGACCCCGGGGTTTGGGTCAGAGCCGTCCAACTCGGGGCCGAGCACGTGCTGTTCCTGCCCGACGCCGAGGCCTGGCTGCTCGACCGGATCGCCGACGCGGCCGAGGGCGTCGGCTGCCCGGCGGTCACCGTCGCGGTGCTCGGCGGGTCCGGCGGGGCCGGAGCCTCGACCCTGGCCTGCGCGCTGGCGGTCACGGCCGCGCGGGCGGGCCGGCGGACGATGCTGCTGGACGGCGATCCGCTGGGCGGGGGCCTGGACATCCTGCTCGGCGGCGAGCGGGTCAGCGGGCTGCGCTGGCCCGATCTGGCCGGCTCCCGCGGGCGGGTCAGCGGGGCCGAGCTGGCCCGGGCACTGCCGGCGCTCAAACGGCTCTCCGCGCTGTCCTGCCTGTCCTGGGACCGCGGCGACACCCTGACGGTGCCGCCGGAGGCCATGCGCAGCGTGCTGGCCGCCTCCAGACGGCGCGGCGGGCTGGTGGTGGTCGACGTGCCCCGCCACCTCGACGCGGCCGCCGGGCAGGCGCTGGAGCAGTCCGACCTGGCGCTGCTGGTGGTGTCGGCCGAGCTGCGTGCGGTGGCCGCCGCCGACCGGGTCGCGGCGGCGGCCCGGATGAGGCTCGGGGACGTCCGGGCCGTGGTGCGCCCGGCACGGGCCGGCGGGCTCCCGGCCCGGCAGATCGTCCGCGGGCTGCGGCTGCCGCTGGCGGGAGAGCTGGAGCCGGAGCCGGGCCTGGCCCAGGACGTCGTGAAGGGCGTCCCGCCCGGGAGCCGGGAGAGCGGCCCGCTCGCCCGCTTCTGCGCGAGCTTCCTGAACGAGGTGCTGCCGCCGGTGCCGGCGGTCGGAGGAGGTGTGTACTGATGGTCCGTCTGCGCAGAACGGTCCTCCGGACCGGCTCGCCCGAACCGGGCGGCGGTGCGCGGGAGCACCGGCCGCTGCGGAGCGTGCCGCCGCCCGGCGGGCCGCCCGGGCCCGCGCACGAGCCCTGCCCGTACGGCCGGACGGCCCGCGAGCAGCGCACGGCGGCCCTGGTGGACGCGGTCCGGCTGCGGCTGGCCGAGTCGGGGGCCGCCCCGACGGCCGGCTCGGTCGCCGCCGCGCTGCGGGCCACCCGCCCGCCGCTCGGCGGGGACGAGGTCCTGGACACCGTGCGCTCGCTGCGCGCCGAACTGGTGGGTGCGGGCCCGCTGGACCGGCTGCTGGCGGCGCCCGACGTCACGGACGTCCTGGTGAACGGTCCGGAGGAGGTGTGGGTCGACCGTGGCGGCGGCCTGCAGCGAGCCGACGGAGTCCGCTTCGCCGACGCCGCGGCGGTGCGGCGGCTGGCCCACCGGCTGGCCACCGCGGCCGGCCGGAGGCTGGACGACGCCCGCCCGTGGGTGGACGCCCGACTGCCGGACGGCACCCGGCTGCACGCCGTGCTGCCGCCGATCGCGGCCGGCTGCACGCACATCTCGCTGCGGGTCTGCCGCCCCCGGCCCTTCACGCTCGACGAGTTGGTGGCGGGCGGGTCGCTGCCACCGGAAGGCGCACAGCTGCTGGCGGGCATCGTGCGGGCCAGGCTGTCGCTGCTGGTGTCCGGTGGGACGGGCTCCGGGAAGACCACGCTCCTGTCGGCCCTGCTCGGCCTCGTCGGGCCGGACGAGCGGATCGTGGTCGCCGAGGACTCCGCCGAGCTGCAGCCGGCCCACCCGCACGTGGTCCGCCTGCAGAGCCGGCCGCCCAACCAGGAGGGACTCGGCGAGTTCACCCTGCGGGACCTCGTCCGCCAGGCGCTGCGCATGCGCCCGGACCGGCTGGTGATCGGCGAGGTCCGCGGCGCCGAGGTGTCGGACCTGCTGGCCGCGCTGAACACCGGGCACGAGGGCGGCTGCGGCACGGTCCACGCCAACACGGCGGCGGACGTGCCGGTCCGACTGGAGGCCCTGGGCTCGCTCGCCGGTCTCGACCGGCCGGCGCTGCACAGCCAACTGCGGGCCGCGCTCGACGTGGTGGTGCACCTGGTCCGCGACCCGGGCTCGGGGCGGCGCCGGGTGGCGGAGATCCACACACTGACCGGAGCCGGTGACGGGTCGGCCGTGACCGTGCCCGCGGTGGCCTTCCCGGCGTCCGGCGGCCTGCGTCCCGGTGCGGGCTGGGAGCGGCTGATCGGACTGCTGGCGGCACGCGGGGTGTCGCACGGGTCGGGGCGGCCGTGATCGCGGTGACGGTGGCCGGGTCGGCGAGCGCGGACGCGCGGGCGGTGGAACTCGCCTTCGCCCTGCTGCTGAGCGGGTGCGCCGTGGGCGCCCTGCTGCTGCTCGGCGGTGCGGGGCGCAAGGACCGAGGAGGACGGAGGTGAACAATATGACGCAGAGTCAGTCAGCCTTCTGCTGGGCCGCGGTGCTGTGCCTGGTGGCCGTCGCGGCGTGGCGTGCGGTGCAGGAGCAGTTGCCGGGTGGGCGGCGCTCCAGGCTGGTGCTGGCGGGCAGCGGGCCGCCGGTGCTGAGGGTGGGCCCGGAGGCGGTGGTGCGGGCCCGGGGTCGGCTGCCGGGGTTCCTGGCACCCGAACTGCTGCTCCTGCCGACGGGACTGGCCGCCGGGCAGGCCACCGCCTCGCCGGTGCCGGTGCTCGCGGCGGCCCTGGCCGTCCTGCCGCTGCGCAGATGGCGGTCGCGCAGACGCCTGGCGGCGGAGGCCCGACACCGGGCCGCGGCCGTCGTGGAGCTCTGCGCCGGCCTGGCGGGGGAGTTGCGCGGCGGGGCGACGCCGGAGCAGGCGCTGCACCTGGTGACCGCGCGGCTCGCCGCCGACCCGGCGGGGCTGCGCGGGCTCGGCGAGGAGCCGGTGGCCCGGCTGGCCGCGGGCCGCTACGGCGGGGACGTGCCCGCCGCGCTGCACCTGCTGGCCGAACTGCCGGGCGGCAGTGGGGCCGCGGCCATCGCGGCCTGCTGGCGGGTGGCCGCGGACAGCGGGTCGGGCCTCGCCGCCGCGCTGGACCGGGTCGCCGAGGCGCTGCGCGGCGAGCGGGTGCTGGCGGAGGAGATCGCCGGGGAACTGGCCGGGCCGCGCGCGACGATCGCCGTCCTGGCCGCGCTGCCGGGGATCGGGCTGCTCCTCGGCGCGACGCTCGGGGCGCACCCGTTGGAGGTCCTGCTGCACACCCCGGCCGGGCTGGGCTGCCTCGTGGCGGGGGCGGTCCTGGAGGGCCTGGGCGTGCTCTGGACGGCACGCATCGTCCGGGCGGCGGCCCACGGAGCGCTGGAGGCTTCTCCGGTGCGGCGCGAGCGAATTCGAGCCTCCGGCCGCACGGTGCCCGGCCCTCGGGCGAGCGGGCGGGTCTGCGGGCTGTCGCGGGTGCGCGCGCGGGCGCTCGGGGCGGTGGCGAGGTGATGCGGGGCATCGAGTGGGTCGCGCTCGCCCTCCCGGTGGGCGCGGCCGCCCTGGGGTGGACACCGGTGCGCGGCCGGGTGAGGCGCCGACGGGTGCTCGCCCCGGCCCGGGTCGGAAAGGGGACGGCGAGGCGAACCGGGCTGACGGCGACGGACGTTGGGCGCCGACGCCGGGCGGTGACAGCGGCCGTCGCCGGGCTCGCGGCGGCGGTGCTGCTCGGTGGTGGCACCGGACTGGCCGTCGGGGTGCTGCTGGCGGTGGGCGTTCACCGGTGGTCGGCCCGGGCACGGTCGCCGGCCGACCGCCGGGAGGCCCGTGACGAGGAGCTGCTGACCAGGCAACTCCCGCTGAGCGCCGAGCTGTTGGCGGCCTGCCTCGGGTCGGCGGCGCTGCCCTCGGACGCCGTGTCGGCGGTGGGCCGGAGTGTGGGTGCGCCGCTGGGTCCCCGGCTGGTGGCGATCGGGGCCGAACTGGCCCTGGGCGCGCCGCCGGAGCTGTGCTGGAGCCGACTGGGCGAGCAGCACCCGCCGCTGGCGCCGCTGGCGCGCTGCCTGGAGCGCAGCAGCCTCGGTGGTGTCCCCGCCGCGGGCCCGCTGATCGGGCTGGCCCAGGGGCAGCGCACGGCGGCTGCCCGCGCGGCCCACGCCCGGGTCCGCCGGGCGGCGGTGCTCGCCACCGCGCCGCTGGGGCTCTGCTTCCTCCCGGCCTTCGTCCTGATCGGCGTGGTGCCGGTGGTCGTCGGCCTCACCAGCCGCTTCGCGCAGGCGATGTGAACAAGAGCCGGATGCACGGACATCGACGGACGACGAACGACAGGAGGATCTCATGACCGCAGTGATCGCGATCGGGACCGGTACCGGGCGGTCGCTCCGCCCGCTGGCCGGGGCGTGGCGGCGGAGGAGCCGTCGGGCAGCCTGCCGGGTGCGCAGGGTGGCCCGGCTCCGGGGCCGCTCGGACGCGGGGATGACCACGGCCGAGTACGCCGTCGGGACGCTGGGCGCGTGCGCCCTCGCGGCCGGGTTGTACAAGGTGGTGACCAGCGAGGCCATCACGGGCGCGTTGACCGACATGCTGGTGCGGGCGCTCCATGCCACCTAGGACGGGCCGTCGAACTCCTGCCGGTCGGCCGGCCGGGGCCGGGAGGCCCAGGCACGCAGGCGCACCCCGTGGGGTGGTCGTCGGCCGCCGACGGTCTCCGGCCCGGCGGCCGGGAGGCGCTCCCGCCACCGCCGCGTGCGGCATGCCCCTCGACGCCGCCCCGCCCGCGCTCCCGGTGGGTGACCGGGGGCTGAGGACGGCTTCCGGCCGGGCCGGGGAGCGCGGCGCCGGCCGGGCGTGGCCGCTGCGGTCGCGCGGCGACGCGGGCTTCGTGACCGCGGAGACGGCGGTGGCGCTGCCGGCGCTCGTCCTGCTCGCGGCGATGCTGATCTGGGGCGTGCTCGCGGCGGCCACGCAGATCCGCTGCGTGGACGCCGCCCGGGTCGGCGCCAGGGCGGCCGCACGCGGGGAGACGGACGCCGCCGAACTCGCCCGTGCGGCGGCACCGGCGGGCGCGCAGGTCCGGGTGGCCTTGGCGGCCGACACGGTGCGGGTCGAGGTGGAGGCGCCGTGCGCGGGGCCGGGAAGGCTCGGCGGGCTGCTCGCCGTCCGGCTCAGTGCGGCGGCCGTGGCGGCGCGGGAGGACGTCCTGGTGGCGGTCACGGCGGGAGGTGGTGGTCCATGGCCGTCCTGACCGGGCTGCGGGAGACGGCGGAGCGGGTGGCACGCGCCCGTGCGGCCCGAGCCGTCGCGGCGGGCGGGCGAGGGCCGGACGCCGGCTCGGCGACGGTCTGGCTGCTCGCCCTGGCGATGCTGGGCACGGCGGTGTTCGCCGGGACGATCGCGGTCGGCTCCGTGGTCGCCTCCCGGCACCGGGCCGAGTCGGCGGCAGACCTCGCGGCCCTCGCCGCGGCGGACCGGCTGCTGCTGGACCGGGACGGCGGCTGCGCCCGGGCCGCCGCGATCGCCGCCGCGCAGGGCGCCGGACTGGTGTCCTGTGCGGTCGACCGGTCGGCGGACGCCGTCGAGGTGGTGGCCGAGGTGGACGTCCGCGGGCTCCCGGCCCGGCTGCCGGTCGGCCCGGCGCGGGCGAGGGCCAGGGCCGGGCCGGTACGGGCCCCGGTCACCGGTCCCGAGGACGTGCCGGACGCCGGGCCGGTCGGGGATCCGAGCGAAGCTCCGAGCGGAGCCCCGAGTGCGGCGGCGGTCTCATGAACGGGCCGGCGCTCCACCTTCCGGTCCCGGGGCCGCCTCCGGCGCGTCGGGCGCGTCGGGCGCCTCCGGACCGGCGCTCGTCTCCGAAGCGTCCGAAGCGTCCGAAGCGTCCAAAGCGTCCGGAGCATCCGAAGCGTCCGAAGCGTCCGGAGTCTCCGGGCCGTCGGGCGCCTCCGGTCCGTCCTGCGTCTCCGCAGCTCCGGCGGCCCCGGCCAGCAGGACGTCCAGGAGCCGGACGGCGGCGGCCTTGTCCAGCGGGTCGTTCCCGTTGCCGCACTTGGGCGACTGGACGCAGGACGGGCAGCCGCGCTCGCACTCGCAGGAGGCGATCGCCGTCCGGGTGGCCGTCAGCCACTGGACCGCCCGCCGGAAGCCCCGTTCGGCGAAGCCGGCCCCGCCCGGATGGCCGTCGTAGACGAACACGGTCGGCAGGCCGGTGTCCGGGTGCAGCGGAACGGAGACGCCGCCGATGTCCCACCGGTCGCAGGTGGCGAACAGCGGCAGCAGTCCGATCGAGGCGTGCTCGGCGGCGTGGGCGGCGCCGGGCAACTGGTCGGGCGGGATGTCCGCGTCGAGCAGCTGGTCCTCGGTGACGGTCCACCAGACCGCGCGGGTGCGCAGCGTGCGGGGCGGCAGGTCGAGCTTGGTCTCGCCCATGATCTCCCCGGTGGAGATCCGTTTGCGGAGGTAGCCGACCACCTGGTTGACCACCTCCACCGAGCCGAAGCTGAGTCGGCCCTCGCCCCATTCCACGGTGGTGTCGGTGTCCAGGACGGAGACGGAGGTGATGTCGCGGGCGGCCGTGGTGTACGGCGGGTCGGCCGGTTCGACCAGGGCCACGGAGTTCTCCAGGTCGAACTCCCGGACCAGGTAGGTGCGGCCCTGGTGGAGGTGGACGGCCCCGGTGTGGACGCTGGTGTGGGCGGCCGCGGCGTCCACCGTGCCGAGCAGGCGGCCGGTGTCGGCCTCGACGACCTGAACCGGACTGCCGCCGCTGCCGCGCAGGTCCACCGCGTCGGCCGCGCGCTCGCGACGGGTCCAGTACCAGGAGCCGTCACTGCGCCGGCGCAGCAGGCCGCGCCGTTCCAGGACCGGGAGCAGCGGCGCGGTGGACGGCCCGAACAGTTCCAGGTCGGCATCGGTGAGCGGGAGTTCGGCTGCCGCCGCGCACAGGTGCGGGGCGAGCACGTGCGGGTTGTCGGGGTCGAGCACGGTGGCCTCGACGGGCGCCGCGAACAGCGCCTCCGGGTGGTGCACCAGGTAGGTGTCCAGCGGGTCGTCCCGGGCGATCAGCACGGCCAGCGCGCCCTGGGCCTCCCGGCCGGCCCGGCCCGCCTGCTGCCAGAGCGAGGCCCGGGTGCCGGGGTAGCCGGCCATCAGGACGGCGTCGAGGCCGGAGATGTCGACGCCCAGTTCGAGAGCGGAGGTGGAGGCGAGGCCGAGCAGTCGGCCGGTGTGCAGATCGCGCTCCAGGGCGCGGCGTTCGTCGGCGAGGTAGCCGCCGCGGTAGGCGGCCACCCGTCCGGCGAGCGGGCGGGCGAGCTGGTCCTGGGCCTGGAGCGCCACGAGCTCGGCGGCACGCCGGGAGCGGACGAAGACGACGGTGCGGATCTCCCGCTCGACCAGGTCGGTCAGCAGGTGCGCGGCCTCGGCGGTCGCGGTGCGGCGCACGGGCGCGCCGTGCTCGCCGACGTTCTCGGTGAGCGGCGGCTCCCAGAGGCCGAAGACCATCGGCCCGCGCGGCGAGGCGTCCTCGGTGACGGCGAGGGCGGGCAGGCCGGTCAGCCGCCGGGCGGTCGCGGCCGGGTCGGCGGTGGTGGCGGAGGCCAGCAGGAAGGTGGGTGACGAGCCGTAACGGGCGCAGATGCGGCGCAGCCGCCGCAGCACCTGGGCGACGTGCGAGCCGAACACGCCCCGGTAGCTGTGGCATTCGTCGACGACCACGTAACGCAAGGCCTTGAGGAAGGAGGACCAGCGGGCGTGGCCGGGCAGGATGCCCCGGTGGAGCATGTCCGGGTTGGTGAGCACGTAGGAGGCGTACTGGCGGACCCACTCGCGCTCCTCGGTCGGGGTGTCGCCGTCGTACAGGGCGGCGCGGACCCTCGGCGGGGCGAGTTCGGCCGCCCGGCGGCGCTGGTCGGCGGCGAGCGCCTTGGTCGGAGCCAGGTAGAGCGCGGTGGCGCCGCGGCCGTTGCGGGCCTCGGTGCCGTCGAGGAGGTCGCTGAGCACCGGTGCCAGATAGCCCAGCGACTTGCCCGAGGCGGTGCCTGTGGCGATCACCACAGTCTGGCCGCTTTTGGCCAGATTCATCGCTTCTGCCTGGTGCGCCCACGGCTGTTCCACCCCGAGGGCGCGTGCCGCGGCCACGACCTCCGGACGGATCGAGTCCGGCCACGGTGAATAACGTGCAGGTCGGGCGGGAAGGTGCTCCGTATGGGTGAGCCGGTCGGACCGCCCCCGGCCGGTGGCCAGGGTCGTGAGCAGTGCCTCGGGCGGGCTGTGTCGGGGCGGCATGGGGACCCAGTGTGTCACCGGCGTGACGGAGAATCGTCGTAAGCCATCGTGCGGGCATGGCCGCAGGTGGTTGAATGTGGCCGTGACGGCCGTATGGCCGTGGGTCGCAGCGCTGAGGCTTGCCACGCGTTGGCTGGGCGCGCCCGGGCTCGCGACCATGCGGTGGCGGCCGTCCGGCCGAGGATCGCACATGACGTAGCAAGGCAAGGTGCTGGAGGTTCCGTGGACCTGTCCCTGTCGACCCGTTCAGTCGGCGATCGTACGGTCGTCGAGGTTGGCGGCGAGATCGATGTGTACACCGCCCCGAAGCTGCGGGAGCAGCTGGTCGAGCTCGTCAACGACGGCAAGTACCACCTCGTCGTCGACATGGAGGGCGTCGACTTCCTCGACTCGACCGGCCTCGGTGTGCTGGTCGGTGGTCTGAAGCGGGTGCGCGCCCACGAGGGCTCGCTGCGCCTCGTCTGCAACCAGGAGCGCATCCTGAAGATCTTCCGCATCACCGGCCTGACCAAGGTCTTCCCGATCCACACCTCGGTGGACGACGCGGTCAACGCGACCGACTGACGCGGCCGGGCCGGCCCGGGTGGCCGGCCCGCTCGTTTCCTCGCGTCCGGGAGCCCGGGCCCGTGCGGCCCGGTGCGTCCTCGGACGCCCCTGGGCCGGTTCCGCCGGCCCGCAGGGGCCGGACCTCCGGCCCCGGTCGGAGCACCCCGAGGGGGAGAGATGGCAACCGTCGAACTTCGATTCAGCGCGCTTCCCGAGCATGTGCGGACGGCCCGACTGGTCGCCGCGGCAGTCGCCAGACGGGCCGGGGTCGACGAGTCGGTGCTCGACGAGGTCCGGCTCGCGGTCGGCGAGGCGTGCTCCCGCGCGGTCGGGCTGCACCAGCGCGGCGGCATCGGCGGCACGGTCCGGGTCGCGCTGACCGATCAGGAGAAGCGTTTCCTCATCGAGGTCGAGGACGAGGCCGGCCCCGCCGCCGTCCCGGCCTCCGGCGCCGCCGAGGGCGGCGACCCGGACGAGGACACCCTGGGCCTCGCCGTGATCACCGGCCTGGTCGAGGACCTGGAGGTCACCAACGGCACGGACGGCGGCCTGATCCGGATGAGCTGGCCGGTCTCGGTCCCCTCCGTCGCGGTCTGAGGCGCCGCCGGCGCCGCTTTCGCGCTTCCGCACGCCCGCGAGGGCTGGAGCCCGGCTCCCGGGCAGGCGTCGACGCGTGGTGATCCCGGCGGTCGGCTGCTCCCGGACGACCGGGTCAGCTCGTCGATCGGGCCTCGTCGCGATGGGCGACGTCCGGGTGGGTTCGCATCCCGTCACCCGGACGACCGGGCAGGCCGCCGGGACATCGGCAGCCGCCTCGACCTCCGGAGCGTTCCGGCGCCGAGCTGCCGGTCAGCCGTCGGCGGGCACCCGGGGCGAGGAGGTCCGCGTCGGCATGCCCGTAGGCCGGCTGTGCGAGGACGCGCCCTCCCCTGCCGGCGCAGCAGCAGCGGCCGACCTCGCCCGTCGTTCCGCTCGACAGCGATCCCGTTCGACAGCGATCCCGTTCGACAGCGATCCCGCACGACATCGAGCATCGGCACGGGCAGCGGGCAGCGGGCGGCAGGCAGCGGGCAAGCGGGGAGGGAAACCGGAAATCGGGGAACGGACACCGGCCGTGTAGGTTCGACGACCGATGACGACCGAAACCGAAAGGCTCCTCCCGGTGAACAAGCGACTGCTGGCCGTACCCGCCCTCGGCGTGCTGCTCGCGTTCGGTGCCGTCGGCTGTGGCGGCGACGACAACAACAGCAAGCAGCTGGAGTCCTGGGCGTCGACCGTCTGCGGCGCCGCCAAGGACCCGATCTCCCAGGCGCAGGCCGCGCTCGCCGACACCGGCCAGGTGAAGACCGGCGAAGTCCCCGCCGACCTCCAGAAGCGGCTCTCCACGGACATCGGGCGGCTGGCCAAGACCAACCAGGACATAGCCGCCGCCATCGACGGTGCCGGGGCGCCCAAGGTGCAGGACGGTGCGACCCTCCAGAAGGACACCGTCGACGAGCTGAAGAAGGCGGCCGACGGCTACGTCGAGGTCCAGAAGAAGCTGGACGCGCTGCCCAACACCGACCAGGCCAAGTTCGCCGACGGGCTGCGCAGCGTGGCCGACCAGGTGCAGCAGCTGGCCTCGCTCTCCACCCAGGCGCAGAGCAAGCTCCAGCGCGGCGATCTCGGCGCGGCGATGGCCAAGCAGGAGGGCTGCAAGCCGTCCCCGACCACCGCCCCGACCGGTGGTGCCACCGGTGGTGCGGGTGCCGGCGCGAGCGGCACCCCGGCCCCGGGCGGTGCGGGCACGACCCCCGCCCCCGGCGCCACCGACACCCCGGGCGCCCCGGCCACCACCCCGGCGCCCGGCGCGACCGACAGTGCGAGCCCGGCCGCTGCCGGCGCGACCACCGCTCCGTCCGCCCCGGCCGGCACCCCGGCGAACCCCGCCCCCAGCGCGAGCTGAGCCCCCCGGCGGACCGCACGATCCGACGCGCGCCGCCCGTCACCGGCCCGCCCCCGTCCCCGGCCCGGGACCCGGCTGGTGATGGGCGGCGCGCGTCGGCCATGACGAAGTCACCCGAGCCGCCGCCGGTCGCCGCCGAACGACTCGGCGCCCCCGGCAGGGCGGCGCGCGGTGGCTCCCGGGGGCGTGCGTGGTGGTGCGGGCTTCCGTCCGATGGCCGCGGGGCGCAGCGGCGGCCGCGGGGTGGGCGCCGGGGGACAATGGCGGGGTGATCAGTAGCCCCGTTCTCGACCCGACCCGCCTCGCCAAGTTCCGCGAGGCGCTGCTCGCCGCCTCGTTCACCGCCGACGGGTGCCTGGACCTGCTCGGGCCCACCGGCTATTCGGCGTTGGCCCGCAGCGAGGCGGTCCCGGCACTGCGGGCGACCCGCGGTGGCAGCCCGCTGGAGACGCTGGTGCGGCTGTTCCTGCTCCAGCAGCCGGTCCCGTACCGGGCGGCCGCCGCCGCGCTGCCGGTGGAGGACTGCCTGGCGGACGGCTGGCTGCGCCCCGACGGCGATCTGGTGCGCGCCACCGTCGACGTCCGGCCGTACGCCAACGAGGTGGCCGGGATGCCCAGTTCGGATGCCTGGGTGGTTTCCGACCTGGGCTGCGCGGTGGGCGGCGCGGGCGGCATCGGCTCCGGCGAGACCGCGCACGGGGTGGCCCGCAAGGACCTGGTGCTGGGCGTCGGCGGTGCCTCCACCACGCTGGCCAACATCACCGTGCGCCGTTCCGTCCGGGCCGCGCTGGACCTCGGTTCGGGCTCCGGTGTCCAGGCGCTGCACGCGGCCCGCCACGCCGGGACCGTCACCGCCACGGACCTCAATCCGCGCGCGCTGCGCTTCACCGAGCTGACCCTGGCGCTGTCCGGTTTCGACAACACAGAGGTGTCCACCGGAAGCCTCTTCGAGCCGGTCGGGGAGCGGAAGTTCGACCTGATCGTCTCCAACCCGCCGTTCGTCATCTCGCCGGGCGGCCGGTTCACCTACCGCGACGGCGGCATGGCCGGGGACGACCTGTGCCGCAGCCTGGTCCGCTCGGCCGCCGACCACCTGGAGCCCGGCGGCTACTGCCAGCTGCTCGCCAACTGGCAGCACGTCAAGGGCGAGGACTGGCAGGAGCGGCTGGCCGGCTGGGTCGCGGGCACCGGCCTGGACGCCTGGGTCGTCCAGCGCGAGGTCCAGGACGTGGCCCAGTACGCCGAGTTGTGGCTGCGCGACGGCGGTGACCACCGCGGCCCCGGCGGCGACTACCAGGCCCGGTACGGCGAGTGGCTGGACGCTTTTGAGGCGGGCCGGGTCGAGGGCATCGGGATGGGCTGGATCACCCTGCGGGCGAGCGGCGCCGAGCGTCCGACCGTCCGGGTGGAGGAGTGGCCGCACCCGGTGGAGCAGCCGCTGGGCCCGCACATCGAGGCCTGGTTCGACCGGCAGGACTTCCTCCGCTCGCACGACGACGCGGGCCTGCTCGCGGCCCGCTACGTGCTGGCCGACGAGGTGGTCCAGGAGCAGGTCGGCGCGCCGGGCGCGGAGGACCCGGAGCACGTGATCCTGCGTCACAACCGGGGCATGCGGCGCGCCACCAAGGTGGACACCGTGGGTGCCGGGTTCGTCGGGGTCTGCGACGGGACGCTGTCGGCGGGCGAGATCGTGGACGCCATCGCGCAGCTGCTCGGCGAGGACCGGGTGGTCCTGCGGGACCGGGTGCCGGAGTCGCTGCGCCTGCTGACCGAGCAGGGGTTCATCGACCCGGTCCGCTGAGGCCCGTCCCGACGCGTCCCGACCCGTCCTGACCTGTCCTGGCTCTCCGTGGCCGGATTCACCGTGCCCGGTTGTGCCGTGCCCGGATTCACCGTGTCCGGACCCCGGCCCTCCGTGACCGCACCCGCCGAGACCTGACCGGTTCACTCGCCCGTACCCCCTGGTTCGTCCGGCCGCCGCCGGGTGGCAGTCTCCCGTTGGCTCTCCACTGTGAAGCTCTGTCCACAGGCTGTGGACAGAGCTGGGGAGCCGGGGGCCAGGGGTGGACACGACGACGGCGATGGTGGGCGGGTCGGTGCTCGCCCTCTTCGGTGGCGTGCTGCTGCTCTGGTGCGCCGCCGAAGTGGGGTTGCGCCTGCGGGTGCGCCGCCGGGGGGCGTCGGCGGTGGCCGCCGTGATGGCCGAGGACGACGTGCACGGCCAGCTGGACAGTGCTCCGCTGCTCTCCTTCTCGGTGCCGCCCTCGGTCGGCGGCGCCGGCGCGTGCGGGATCGCCGGGCTGGTGATCGCCCGTCCGCGGGGGCACACCCCGCTGCGCCGCCCGGACCGCTTCGCGCCCGGAGCCTCGGTGCGGATCTGCTACGACCCGCAGCGCCCGAGCAGGGTGGTGCTGGCCGCGGGGGAGGTCGGGCGGGCTGCCGTCGTGGACCTGCTGTGGAGCGTCCTGGGCGTGGGCTGCCTGGCGGCGGGCACCGGGCTCCTGGCCGTGGCCGGCGGCTGAGCGCCGCCCCCGCTCCGCCCCACCCCCGCCCCGCCCCACCCCCGCCCCGCTCCGCCTCCGCTCCGCCCCACCCCCGCCCCGCCCCACCCCCGCCCCGCTCCGCCTCCGCTCCGCCCCACCCCCGCCCCGCGAGAACCCGTCGAATTTCCGTTGACAGATCTTGAAATCCGTCATTCCATCCTCCGGAACCTGCCGAAGGCCCCCCTCCGCGGGGCGCGAACCTCCGTCATCGGGTTACCGTTCGAGTGGCGTCGGTGAGCCCGGCAAGTGAAAAAGCGGGATCCGTCCGTTTGACAAGGGTGGCCGGGGTACGGTCACACTCCGCTGGTGGGGGTGTCGTGCCGCGGCAGCCCCGGGGCGGTGGAGGGGTCGGGCGGAGTGCAGCCCGTGCTGCCGGCGCCGACCAGCCACATAAGGACCGGGAGAGAAGAGCGAAGGTGTCCCCGAGCAGCGAGACCGCGCACGGACAGCGACTCGTCATTGTCGAGTCGCCGGCCAAGGCGAAGACGATCAAGGGCTACCTGGGCCCCGGCTACATCGTCGAGGCGAGCGTCGGGCACATCCGCGACCTCCCCAGCACCGCGGCCGAGGTGCCGGACAAGTACACCGGCGAGGTGCGGCGCCTCGGGGTGGACGTCGACCACGACTTCGCGCCCATCTACGTGGTCAACGCGGACAAGAAGTCCCAGGTCAGCAAGTTGAAGTCGCTGCTCGCGGAGTCCGACGAGCTCTTCCTCGCCACCGATGAGGACCGCGAGGGCGAGGCCATCGCGTGGCACCTCCAGCAGGTGCTCAAGCCCAAGGTGCCGGTGCACCGCATGGTGTTCCACGAGATCACCAAGTCGGCGATCCAGGAGGCCGTGGCCAACCCGCGCGAGCTCAACCAGCGCCTGGTCGACGCCCAGGAGACCCGCCGCATCCTCGACCGGCTGTACGGCTTCGAGGTCTCGCCGGTGCTGTGGAAGAAGGTCATGCCGAAGCTGTCGGCGGGCCGGGTGCAGTCCGTCGCCACCCGACTGGTGGTCGAGCGGGAGCGCGAGCGGATGGCCTTCCGCGCCGCTTCGTACTGGGACCTGGTCGGCACCTTCGGTACCGGCCGTACCCCGGCCGACGCCGCCAACCCGGAGACCTTCGGCGCCCGGCTGGCCTCCGTCGACGGCAAGCGGATCGCCAGCGGCCGCGACTTCGGCCAGGACGGCCGGCTGAAGGCCGCCAGCGTGAACACCCTGCACCTGGACGAGCAGGCGGCCCGTCAGCTGGCTGCCGCCCTGGAGCAGACGGCGTTCGGCGTCCGCAGCGTCGAGTCCAAGCCGTACCGCCGCTCGCCGTACGCGCCGTTCCGCACCACGACGCTCCAGCAGGAGGCCAGCCGCAAGCTGGGCTTCGGCGCCAAGCGGACCATGCAGGTGGCCCAGAAGCTGTACGAGAACGGCTTCATCACCTATATGCGTACCGACTCCACCACGCTGTCGGACACCGCGGTCACCGCCGCCCGGGCCCAGGTCACCCAGCTGTACGGCGCCGACTACCTGCCGGACGCCCCGCGCACCTACGCCAGCAAGGTGAAGAACGCGCAGGAGGCGCACGAGGCCGTCCGCCCGTCCGGCGACCGCTTCCGCACCCCCGCCGAGACCGGCCTGACCGGTGACGACTTCAGGCTGTACGAGCTGATCTGGATGCGCACCGTCGCCTCCCAGATGAAGGACGCGGTCGGCCAGTCCGTCACCGTCCGGGTCGGCGGCACCTCCGCCGACGGCCGGGACGTCGAGTTCTCGGCCACCGGCAAGATCATCACCTTCCACGGCTTCCTCAAGGCCTACGTCGAGGGCGCCGACGACCCGAACGCGGAGCTCGACGACCGCGAGCGCCGGCTGCCGCAGGTCGCCCAGGGCGACCCGCTGGCCGCCGAGCGGATCACCCCGGAGGGCCACGCCACCAAGCCGCCGGCCCGCTACACCGAGGCCTCGCTGGTCAAGGAGCTGGAGGACCGGGAGATCGGCCGCCCCTCCACCTACGCGTCGATCATCGACACGATCATCCAGCGCCGGTACGTCTTCAAGAAGGGGACGGCGCTCGTCCCGTCCTTCCTCTCCTTCGCCGTGGTCAACCTGCTGGAGAAGCACTTCGGCCGGCTGGTCGACTACGACTTCACCGCCAAGATGGAGGACGACCTCGACCGGATCGCCGCCGGTGAGGCGCAGTCCGTGCCGTGGCTGAAGCGCTTCTACTTCGGCGAGGGCGAGGGCCACGCCGCGGGCGGCGCCGCCGAGGCCGGCAACGGCGACGGCGACCACCTGGGCGGCCTGAAGGAACTGGTCACCGACCTCGGCGCGATCGACGCCCGGGAGATCAGCTCGTTCAGGGTCAGCGACGACATCACCCTGCGGGTCGGCCGCTACGGCCCGTACGTCGAGCGCGCCTCCACCGTCGAGGGCGAGCCGGGCCAGCGTGCCGACATCCCGGACGAGCTGCCGCCGGACGAGCTCACCGTCGAGCTGGCCGAGGAGCTGCTGGCCAAGCCCAGCGGCGACTTCGAGCTCGGCCCGGACCCGGTCGGCGGCAACATGCTGGTCGCCAAGGACGGCCGCTACGGCCCGTACGTGACCGAGATCCTGCCCGAGGGCACGCCGAAGACCGGCAAGAACGCGGTCAAGCCGCGCACCGCCTCGCTGTTCAAGACGATGTCGCTGGACACCGTCACGCTGGAGGACGCGCTGCGGCTGCTCTCGCTGCCCCGGGTGGTCGGCACCGACGCCGAGGGCGCGGAGATCACCGCGCAGAACGGCCGCTACGGCCCGTACCTCAAGCGCGGCACCGACTCCCGTTCGCTCACCAGCGAGGACCAGCTCTTCACGATCACCCTCGACGAGGCGCTGGCGATCTACGCCCAGCCGAAGCAGCGCGGCCGGGCGGCCGCCGCCCCGCCGCTCAAGGAGCTGGGCAACGACCCGGTCAGCGAGCGCCCGGTGGTGGTCAAGGACGGCCGCTTCGGTCCGTACGTGACCGACGGCGAGACCAACGCCACGCTCCGCAAGGACGACGACGTCGAGACCATCACGCCGGAGCGCGGGTACGAGCTGCTCGCCGAGAAGCGGGCGCGCGGACCGGTGAAGAAGGCGGCGAAGAAGGCCCCGGCGAAGAAGGCCGCGGCCAAGAAGACGACCACCGCCAAGACCGCGGCGACCAAGACCGCGGCCGCGAAGAAGACCGCCGCGAAGAAGACCACCACCAAGACGGCGGCGGCGAAGAAGACGGCGGCCAAGAAGACCGCCACGAGCACGACGGCGGCCGACAAGGCCTCGGCCACCGAAGAAGGCTGATCCGCGGTCACCGCGGCCGGGCCCGCACCCCCGACCCCGGGGGGCGGGCCCGAGGCCCGTCGGGTCTGTGCGGGGTACGTCACAACCCGGTGATGAGCACGATCCGGAAGCCCGTTCGCCACATTCCGGCCAGGCCCAGCCCGCTACGCTGACCGTATGACGAGCGAGGAGCAGCCCACCCCCAGCGCCCCGGCCGCCAGAGCGGGGGTGTCCGACCTGCCCGAGGTCGCGCCCGCCGGGACTCCGGTGGACCGGGCCCGGGCGCTGCTGCGGACACGTGCCTACCGGCGCCTGTGGACCACCCAGCTGATCGGCGGCACTGCCGACCGGCTCGGTCTGCTGGTGCTGCTCGCGCTCACCGTGATCGCCGCCGCCCAGGGCGGCCGGTTCGGCAGCCTGCCGCGCAGCCTCGCCTTCGCCCTCGCCGCGGTCCTCGCGATCCGGGTGCTGGCGACCGGCCTGGTCGGCGTCGCACTGCTCGGCCCGGTGCACCGGCTGGTCACCGGCCGACTGGACCGGCGCTGGACGCTCTTCGGCGCCGACGTACTGCGCGCCCTGCTGATCGGCCTCGCCCCCTGGTGGAGCGTCTGGCTGGGCTCCGCCGCCGAGCCCTCCGGGGCCGCCACCTACGCCCTGCTCGCCACCGTGTTCGTCACCGGTGCCGCCGAGCAGGTCCGGGGGATCGCCAAGACCGCCGCCGTTCCCGGCCTGCTGCCTCCGGCCAACCCGCACCTGCCGGTCGCCGAGCAGCGCCCGGCCGCGGCCAACCTGGAGAGCGTCCGGAGCATCGACCGCTTCACCGGCTGGGTGACCGTGCCGCTCGGCGCGCTCGGGCTGGTGGCCTTCACCCTGCTCAACAACATCGGCGCGGCCCTCGGCTCCGACTGGCTCCGCGCCCACCAGCTCACCTTCGCGGCGCTCGGCGCGGCCGGGCTGTTCGCCGCCGCGGCGGTCCGCGACCACCTCCAGCAGCTGCCCGGCGGCCCGGTGTCCGTCGCCCCGGCTTCGCCGCTCCAGGGCCTGCGCGCCCCGACCGACGCCGCCCCCGGCCCCGCGCTGAGCAAGGGCCGCACCGGCGGCGCCCCGTACTTCACCTTCGCCGTCGCGGCCGGCTACGCCGCGATGGCGGGCGTCGCCGCGCTCGCGCTGCTCACCGCCGCCGAGCACCGCGCCGGGCCCATCGGCTACGGCCTGCTGGTGCTCGCCGCCGCCGGGACGCCCGCCCTGGGCGCCCGGCTCACCCGGGCCACGCTGCCCTCGCTGTCCCGCCGCCGGCTGCTCGCGCTGGCGCTGCTCACCCAGGGCGTCGCACTGATCCTGGCCGGGCTGGTGCTGGACTTCGTGCTGGTCCTGCTGCTCACCGTGCTGGCCGGGCTGGCCGCCGGGATCGTGATCTCGGCCGGACGCACCCTGCTCGCCCAGGAGGTCGAGGAGGCCCGGCTGCCGAAGGTCACCGAGCACCTGTTCGCGGTGCTCCGGACCGTGGTCGCCGCCGCGCTGGTCGTCGTCCCGCTGATCGCCGCCGCCTACGGGGACGTCGAGTACGGCACCGTCGAGCCCGGCTCCTTCACCTTCATCCACGGCGGCGCGGCCCTGGCCGTCGCCACCTCCGGGCTGCTCACGCTGGTGCTCGCCGCGGTCGTGCTGCTGCGCACCGACGACCGGCGCGGCACCGCGCCGTTCGTCCGGGACCTGGTGGACTCGGTGCGCGGCCCGGGCGGCCCGGCGCCGCGCCTCGGCGCGGGCACCGGCTTCTTCATCGCCCTGGAGGGCGGCGACGGCGCCGGCAAGTCCACCCAGGCCCAGGCGCTCGCCGAGTGGATCCGCGGCAAGGGGCACGAGGTCGTGCTCACCCGCGAGCCCGGCGGCAGCCCGGTCGGCCAGCGGCTGCGCGGACTCGTCCTGGACGTCGGCAACACCGGCCTGTCGCACCGCGCCGAGGCGCTGATCTACGCCGCCGACCGCGCCGAGCACGTCGAGAACGTCATCCGGCCGGCCCTCGCCCGCGGCGCCGTGGTGATCACCGACCGGTACATGGACTCCTCCATCGCCTACCAGGGCGCCGGTCGCGACCTGGCCGCGACCGAGGTCGCCCGGATCTCCCGCTGGGCCACCGGCGGGCTGCTGCCCGACCTGACCGTCGTCCTGGACGTCGACCCGACCAAGGCCCGCGAGCGCTTCACCGAGGCGCTGGACCGGCTGGAGTCCGAGCCCACCGAGTTCCACCTGCGGGTCCGGGCCGGCTTCCTCGCCCTCGCCGCCGCCGACCCGGCGCGCTACCTGGTCGTGGACGGCAGCCAGGCCCCCGGCTTCGTCACCACCGCCATCCGGCACCGGCTCGACCGCGAGCTGCCGCTCTCCGAGCAGGAGAAGGCTGCCCGCGCCGAGCAGGAGCGGCTGGCCAAGGAGGAGGCCGAGCGCCGCGCCGCCGAGGAGGCCCGCAAGAAGGCCGAGGAGGAGGCCGCCGAGCGCAAGCGGCAGGAGGTGCTGGCGCAGCTGCGGGCCGAGCAGGCGGAGAAGGAGCGGCTGGCCGAGGAGGAGGCCGAGCGGGCCGCCGCCGAGGCCCGGCGCAAGGCCGAGGAGGAAGCGCGCCGCAGGGCCGAGGAGGAGGCCGCGCGTCGCGCCGAGCAGGAGGCCGAGCGCCGCAGGGCCGAGGAGGCCCGGCTGGCCGCCGAGGCCGCCGAGCGCAAGCGGATCGCCGACGAGGCGGCCGCCCAGGCCGAGCTCCAGCGGCAGCGCGAGCTGGCCCGCGAGGAACAGCGCCGCCGGGCGGAGGAGGCGCTCCAGCGGGCCGAGGAGGCGCGGCTGGCGCAGGCCGCCGCGCTCGCGGTCGCGGCTGCGGCGGCGGAGTCCGCGGAGGGCCGGGCCGAGGCGCGGCCGGGTTCGGGTTCGGCGTCCGACGCGGGTTCGGCGTCCGACGTGGGTTCGGCGTCGGGTTCGGGTTCGGGTTCGGTGGTCGGGGAGTCGGCTGCGGAGACGACCACGGAGCTGCGGGCGGTCCGGGACGTCCCGAAGGGCGCCCCGCGGGACGCGGCGCAGTCGGCGGCGCAGGCTCCGGTGGGCGGGCTCGGGGACGAGGCGACGCGCGAGCTCTCGCCGCGGGACCGGCAGGCGGCCGTCCGGGCTGCTGAGGCCGCCGAGGCCCGCAAGGCCGCGGAGGCCGCCGAGGCGCGCCGGGCGGCCGGCGGAACCGCCGGTACGGTCGACGAGACCGCCAAGCTGCCGGTGGTGCCGGCCTCGGCGGTGGACGAGACGGCCGTGCTGCCGAGGGTCCCGGCGGAGGCCGACCGGACCGAGGTGCTGCCGCGGATCGAGCCGGGCCGCACCGAGGAGCGTGCCGAAGGCCGTACCGGAGGCCGCACCGAGGGCCGGCCGGCGCAGGGGCCGCGGCGCGCGGAGCCGGTGGACAGCACCCGCGAGCTGCCGGTGGTCGACGCCGGGCCGACGGCCGAGCGGTCGCAGCCCGGTGCCGAGCGGCCGAGGCCGGAGTGGGCCGAGGAGACGCCGCTGGACGACCTGCCGAGCCTCACCGACACCCTGCTGGGCTCGCACGACGAGTGGACGCGCTGGGAGCACGGCGGTCAGGGCCAGGGCGCTCCGTACGGCGGCCCGCAGGGCGGCGCGGAGCGGCCCGAGGGCCGCGGGGACGCACAGGACAAGGGCGACGGCACGGGTGACGGCAAGGGCGACGGCAAGGGCAAGGGCCGTCGCTGGGGCCGCCGGGGCTGACCGGACACGTGTGGGCGGCGCCGTCGGGGCAGGTCCCCGGCGGCGCCGCCGCGTTCCGTAGGGCCGCCTCCTCGCCCCGCCGTGACCCGGACGGAGCAGTGGGTGTCGGAGCGGAGACGTATGCTCGACGGCGGGGAAGAGGCGCCACGAGCGCTGCCGTACTGAGCTTGGGAGCAGCAGTGGCCGTCTGGGACGACCTGGTGGGCCAGGAGCGGGTGGTCGAGCAGCTGACCGCCGCCGCCCGGGCGGCCGGGGCGACGATCGAGGCCGGTCGCGGGACCGCCCCGGTCGAGGGCGCGAACGCCTCCCTCATGACGCACGCGTGGCTGTTCACCGGCCCGCCCGGCGCCGGGCAGGTCACCGCCGCGCGCGCCTTCGCCGCCGCCCTCCAGTGCACCAGCCCCGACCTCGCGCTCGGCGGCACGCCCGGCTGCGGGTTCTGCGACGGCTGCCACACCGTGCTGGCCGGCAGCCACGCCGACGTGAAGTACGTCCGTACCGACGGCCTCTCCATCGGCGTCGGCGACATGCGCGACCTGGTCATGCGCGCCTCCAGCTACCCGACCGGCGGCCGCTGGTCGGTGATCCTGGTGGACGCCGCCCACCGGCTCACCGAGGCCGCCGCGAACGCGCTGCTCAAGGGCGTGGAGGAACCCTCCCCGCGCACCGTCTGGCTGCTGTGCGCCCCCTCCGTCCAGGACGTGCTGCCGACCATCCGCTCACGCTGTCGCCTGCTGGTGCTGCGCACCCCCGCGGCCGAGGCGGTCGCCGACACGCTGGTCCGCCGTGACGGCGTCGACCCGGAGACCGCCCGGCTCGCCGCGCTGGCCGGGCAGGGCGACATCGAGCGCTCGCGTCGCCTCGCCGTCGACGAACAGGCCCGCACCCGCCGGACGGAGGTGCTGCGCATCCCGCTGGAGGTGGGAGACATCGGCGGCTGCCTGACCGCCGCCCAGCGCCTGGTCGACACCGCCAAGGCCGACGCCGAGGCGCTCGCCGAGACCCAGGACGCCAAGGAGACGGACGACCTCAAGGCCGCCTACGGCGCCTACGAGGGCGGCAAGGTGCCGCGCGGCATGGCCGGCGCGGTCAAGGAGCTGGAGAAGCGGCAGAAGAGCCGGGCCACCCGTACCCGCCGGGAGACCCTCGGCGTCGCCCTGCTCGACCTGCTCGGCTTCTACCGGGACGTGCTCGCCATCCAGCTCGGCTCCACCGGCGCGCTCGCCAACGAGGACCAGCGGCAGGCGCTGAACCGGGTGGCCCAGGCCGGGCCGGCGGAGAGCACGCTGCGGCGGATCGAGGCGGTGCTGGCCTGCCGTCAGGCGCTGGACCGCAACGTCGACCCGCTGCTCGCGGTCGAGGCGATGACGGTGGCGCTGCGCGCGGGCTGAGCGCGGGCTGAGCGCCGATCGGGGATTGCCGATCGGGGGCGGTCCCGTCCGGGGCCGTCCGGCTCCGGGCCCTCGGGCCCTCGGGCCGTCCGCCCGGGCGTCGCTCCGGCGGGCGTCGGCTGTACGCCTCCCGGAGCCGGTGCGCCATCCCACCTTCGAGTGAACGAGCGACACTCGCCGGGCACACCGTCGTGTGACCGTCCACCCGTTGTGCACGCTGGGGGCCGACTGCGCCCGCTGCCGGGGCGGTCGCCTTCCGTGCGCGCCGGGTCCGGTTCGGCGCGACCCCCTCCAGAGGTGGTGCGTCCCGTGGTTCGTTCGCTCCTCGTCATCCCCTTGCTGGCCGCCGCCCTCGGCGGTATCTGGCTGGCCCGTGGCGCCCAACACCGCTGGCGCGACCTGCGCGCCGCCGAGACCTACGAGCTGGCCGGCGACCGCTGGCCGATGCTGCTGCGGGCGGCCGGGGCGATGGTCTGCGGGGTGTGCGTCACCGCGCTGACGGTGCTCACCACGCTGGGCGCCTTCGGCGGTCTCGGCAGGGGCACCCAGGAGCCGGACCGGGCGGAGCCGGTCGTGGACGCGGCGGGCTCGGCTCCGGGCACGGACACGGGTGCCGGGACCGGTTCGGGGACGGTGGTCCGGCAGCAGCAGGCGGTGCCGCCCGCGGTCGCCGAGTCGGCCGCCGCCCCCGCTGCCCCCGACCCCGCTGCCCCCGCCGCCGTCGCGGCTGCCGCGGCCCCCGCCGTGGTCAGCCGCTTCGACAGCGTCGGCCACCCCGGCGGGGGCGAGCTGCTCCAGTCCGCCGTACTGGGCCCCGACGGCCACCCCCGCAACATCCGGGTCTGGCTTCCGCCGCAGTACGCCAAGGAGCCGAACGCCCGCTTCCCGGTCGTCGTGATGCAGGCCGCCACGCCCCAGAAGACCGCCGACGCCGAGGTCCCGGACGTCTTCGAGGGCATCGGGGCGGCCCTCCAGACCGGCAAGTCCCACCCGTTCATCCTGGTCGCCCCCGAGGCGCCGAACGGCACCGCCCACCCCTGCGAACTGGTCGCCGCCGCCCCGGCCGCCGTCGCCGACGACGCGACGCTGCGCACCACCATCGCGACCTCCTTCCGCACCCTGCCGCCCGGCCCGGCCTCCTGGGGCACCCTCGGCGTCGAGGCCGGAGCGCCCTGCGCGGCCGCCGCCGGGCTCTCCCGGCCCGACCTGTACGGCGCGGCGGCGGCGGTCTCCGGCCGGTACGACGCCACCGCGCTCACCCAGACCGGTGCCGAGGCCCCGGCCGGCAGCGCCGCCAAGCTGCTGCTGGCCGCCGCCAAGGGCGACTCCGCCGGGCTGGACGCGGCCCGCAAGCTCCAGGCCGCACTGAAGGCCGGCCCCGGAGCGGCCGCCAAGGCCGAGGTGCGGATCTCGGACAACGTGCAGGACTTCACCCCCGACCGGGAGCGGCTGCGGCTGGTCCGTCAGGCGGCGCAGTTCCTGGCCGAGGCGCTGGCCAGGGCGTCCTGAGGGCAGGTCCGGCGGCACTACGCTGCCCGGTACCCCGGAGCGGGTGCCGGGCAGCGGCGTTTCCTCCGGGGTGCTCCGAGGGTTGTTCCCACTGCGGGTGTTCCTCCGGTGTTCCCCCGGTGTTCCTTCGGTTCTTCCACGTGCTGGTCGGTTGCGGAGAGGTGGCGGATGAGGGCCTTCGAGCGGGCACAGGCGCAGGCGCAGGCATCGGTGGGGGCATCGGCGCGGGCACGGGTGCTGGCCGCGGCGCTGGTCGTCGTCGGGCTGCTGGCGGGCGGTTGCAGCGCGGATCCGGCCGGGGCACCGGCGGCCCCCTCCCCGGACCCGGCCGCCTCCGGCACGTCCTCGGCCCCGGCGGCCGCGAGGGCCGGAACCACCCCGCTGGAGCCGCTGCCCGCCGCCGTCCCGGCCGCGCTCGCGCCGTACTACGCGCAACGTCCGGTCTGGCAGCCCTGCGACAGCGGGTTCGAGTGCACGACGTTCCGGGTGCCGCTGGACTACGACCACCCGGGGAACGGGGACCTCACCCTCGCGGCCGCCCGGGCCGCGGCGGAACCGGCGGGCACCGGGAGTGCTTCCTCCGACCCGTCCGCCCCCGCCCCCGCCTCCGCCCCCGCCTCCGCCCCCGCCTCCGCCTCTGCCGCCTCCGCTTCCCAGGGCACGCGGCTCGGCTCCCTCCTGCTCAACCCGGGCGGGCCCGGCGGCTCCGCGATCGAGTACCTGGAGGCCGCCGCCCGCACGTACGACCACGGGGTGCGGGCCCGCTACGACCTGGTCGGCCTCGACCCGCGCGGGGTGGGCCGCAGCAGCCCCGTCAGCTGCCTGAGCGGCGACCGGATGGACGCCTACACCGCCGTCGGCCTGACGCCCGGCGACCAGGGCGGGGTCGACGCGCTGGTCGCGGCCGACAAGGAGTTCGCCGAGGGCTGCCGGACGCAGGCCGGGGCGGCGCTCGGCCACCTCAGCACCGTCGAGGCCGCCCGCGACATGGACGTGCTGCGCGCCCTGCTCGGCGACGAGAAGCTGAACTTCGTCGGCAAGTCCTATGGCACCTTCCTCGGCGCGACCTACGCCGGGCTGTTCCCGAGCCGGGTCGGGCGGCTGGTGCTGGACGGCGCGATGGACCCGTCGCTCGACTCCGTCGCCGGCAACCGCACCCAGGCGGGCGGCTTCGAGATCGCCTGGGCCGCCTTCGCGCAGGACTGCGCCAAGCGCGAGGACTGCCCGCTCGGCCGTACCGAGCAGCAGGTCGGCGACCGGCTCACCGCCCTGCTCGGCGGGGTCCGCACCACCCCGCTGCCCACCACCGACGCCGGCCGTCGGCTCACCGGGTCCCAGGCGACCACCGGCGTCATCCAGGCCATGTACGCCGACTTCCTCTGGTCCAAGCTGCGCGCCGCGCTCACCGAAGCCGAGGCCGGCGACGGCACCGGGCTGCTGAAGCTCTCCGACGACTACTACGGGCGCGAGTCGGACGGCTCGTACCCCAACCTGATGTTCGCCAACATTGCGGTGAACTGCCTCGACCTGCCCGCCCCGTTCCACGGCCCGGAGGACGTCCAGCGGGCGGCACCGGAGTTCGAGCGGGTCTCGCCGCACTTCGGGCGCGACATGGCCTGGATGGCTCTGACCTGCGCCTACTGGCCGGTCCGGGCCACCGGTGCGGCGCACACCGTCCGGGCCGCCGGCGCCGCCCCGATCGTCGTCATCGGCACCACCCGCGACCCGGCCACCCCGTACGCCTGGGCGCAGTCGCTGGCCGGCCAGCTGGAGTCCGGCCGCCTGCTCACCTTCGACGGCGACGGCCACACCGCGTACGGCCGGCACAGCACCTGCGTGGACGGCTCGGTGAACCGCTTCCTGCTGACCGGGGAGGCCCCGGAGCAGGGCAAGCGCTGCGAGCGGTAGGGCGGGCCGGGCGCCGGCCGACCGACAGGTGGTTTTCACTTCAACCGATTACCGGTACGACGTTACGATGAGCGCCCCCCTGCCACCCTCCCCTGCACCGGAGCTCATCGTGCTCGGAGTCAACGACCTGGCGACGTACGTCCTCGGCGCCCTCGTCATCATCCTGCTGCCTGGCCCCAACTCCCTGTACGTCCTGTCCGTCGCGGCCCGCAAGGGCATCCGCACCGGCTACCGGGCCGCGGCCGGCGTCTTCATCGGCGACCTCACCCTGATCAGCCTCACCTCGCTGGGCGCGGCCTCCCTGCTCAAGGCCAACCCGGCCGTCTTCGCCGTGGTCAAGTTCGGCGGCGCCGCCTACCTCCTCTGGATCGGCTACGGCATGCTCCGCGCCGCCCGCCAACTCTGGCGCGAACGCCGCGCCGCGGCCGACCCCACCACCGAGCAGACCCCCGAGACCACCGAGAACCCCTTCCGCCGCGCCCTGGTGATCAGCCTCCTCAACCCGAAGGCCATCCTCTTCCTGCTCTCCTTCTTCACCCAATTCGTCGACACCTCCTACGGACAGCCCGCCCTCTCCTTCGCCCTCCTCGGCGGCATCCTCCAGACCTTCAGCTTCCTCTACCTCTCCCTCCTGATCTTCGCGGGCACCACCCTCGCCACCGCCTTCCGCCGCCGCAAGCGCCTCTCCGCCACCCTCACCAGCGGCGTCGCCGTCCTCTTCGCCGGCTTCGCCGCCAAACTCGCCGTCTCCTCCGCCTGACCCCCGCCCCGGATACCGGGTAACGGATCACCCGCGAACCTGTGTAGACTGGCCCGCGTTGCCGCCACACACGGCGACGGTGCCGCCTTAGCTCAGCTGGCCAGAGCAACGCACTCGTAATGCGTAGGTCGCGGGTTCGAATCCCGCAGGCGGCTCTGTAGAAGCCCCAGGACTCACTCGCCGTGACCTGGGGCTTTTGCCTTTCCTCGACCTGCGGGCAGGTGTCGGCGACGCGCGGCAGGATCGCTCGCGTGAGCGATGCGTGAGCGCGGGTGTTGATCCCGCCTCGGTCCTTGCTCCTCGGCCCCGGCCTTCCCGGCTTCGCCCCCGGTCCGGACGGCTCGCTTCGGTGCGGATCCGCAGCGGCGATCACGTGCCGCAGCGTGCGCGGAGTCGGCCGCGACGAAGCGCAGGAGCGTGCCCAAGGCCGGCACCTCGGCCTGTTCGCAGCTGGTAGGGTGCGGCATCTGATTGGTCGCAAGCCCGGGGGGCCTGGTGCAGATCACTCTTCGTTTGGTGGACGCGCGCTCCGATGAGTTGGGCGCGCTGGAGAAGTGGCTCAAGTCCGAGCGTGATCTGCGTCGTGTGGTCATCCGGCGCGAACACGCGGCCACCCTTCCAGGCGACATGGGAGTGCTTGCGGACTGTCTGCGCTTCGCCATCGATGCGGGACTGGTCGGAGTGCTGGCACAGTCGGTGATCGACTACTGGCGGTCGAAGGCCGCCTCCCGTCCGGCCGAGGACAGGCCGATGCTGGTCATCGAACGCGTGGACGCTCCCGACGGCACGCGGACCATCACCATCGAGGCGCGTGACCCCGAAACTGCCGAGGCGGTGCTCCGCGAACTGCCGCGTTCTCTCGGCAGTTCATGAACGCCGAGCCGCCTGCTGGAGAGAAGTCACGCGCCGTCCTCATCTCGTCCCGCATCTTCACCGACAGTACGTTCGCCGAGCTCGAGGCGGTTGAGCGAACAGTCGAGAAGGTGAGCGAGCAACTGCGTGATCCTGCTGTGTGGGGGCTCAGGCTCGATCACTGCCAGGAGATCTTGACGCACAAGAGCAACCCCGCCGAAATCCTCTCGGTCGTCCAGGCGGCGTCCCAGGCGGCGGAGGAGTGCTTCGTCCTCTACTTCGCGGGTCACGGTGTCGAGGAAGGCGGGCAACTCCTGTTGCCACTGACGCATTCCCGAGCCGACATGCCGAGCACCATGTTGGCGTTCGCCGACCTGATGAATGCAGTGGGTAGCGGGCCCGCGCCGATCAAACTCGTACTTCTCGACTGCTGCCATGCCGGGCTGGCCATGGACGTCCTGCCCTTCGAGCAACACGTTGCCGGTGAGGCACCCGAGGGCTGCTACGTCCTCGCCGCCTGCGAAGCCAACCGAACGGCAAAGTCACCCGAGGACAACGAGTTCACGGCTTTCGGCCAGGCCCTCATCACGTGCCTGGTGGCTGGTGGGCCGCCCACTGAGCAGTTCTGGACACCGCGGCAACTGTTGGCGCATGTCGACAAGTGGCTCACCAGCCGTGGTTACCCGCGACCGGTCACCAATGACTCGCGGGTGGGTGAACTGCCCTGGGTGAGGAACCGGCGGTTCGTTAAGCCGTTCGAGGCGGCCGGCTATCAAGCGCCTGCGCCGGACAGTGGCAGTGGGACGCCGGCGCAACCTGAGAAGATCCAGTACCTCGGCCCGGACCCGTTGCCGCTGCCGATCCCTTTCCTGGGGCGCGACGCATTGCTGGGTGAGGCGCGCCAAATGGTGCGCATGGGGCAGGTCCTTCCCGTGATGGGACGGGCGCAGGTGGGCAAGTCGGCGCTTCTCACCTCGCTTCTCGCCAAGGCCGACCTGCTGCCCGCGGGTTCCCTCCCGCCCGTGGTACTCGAGATCGAGCCCAGTGCGGCGGCCGAGAGCCCGCTGATGGAGGCGATCACCAGAGCGCTGCACCAGACGCTGGACGACAGCGAATTCATGGTTGCGGCCAAGCGTACGACCGATGGCCTTCTCGACCTCGTTCTGCCTCGTCAGGTCAAGGGCAGGAGTCTCATTCTTGTCATCAAGGCGTGTCGCATCGACTTGAATCGCCCGGAACTCCGCGAAGAGCTGGACGAGCTGCTGAGGCAGGAGGTCTTCAAGCGCGCTGCGGTCATCGTGGAGACCACCGAAACCGTTGAGATCGACGGTGGAAGCCACCGGCCGAGGCCCCTCGTCGTACCTGCGCTGGCCACATCGGACGCTCTCGCGTTGATCGGCGACTGGCTCGCCGACGAGAATCTCGTGACCGATGTCAACGGCCTGGATCTGGTGGGCTATGACGAGATAGTGCGTCGCCCCGGGGTCATCGAACGCGCCGTCCGCCTGGTCTGTCGAATTCACCGCAAGGACGATTACGACAGTTTCCTCGCGGGATTCGACGCCCGTTCCCGGGCGGCGGTGGAGATCGGGCCTGAAGAGTTCGAAGAAGCTCTGATGG
This sequence comes from Kitasatospora sp. NPDC127067, assembly GCF_042724755.1. Taxonomy (NCBI): domain Bacteria; kingdom Bacillati; phylum Actinomycetota; class Actinomycetes; order Kitasatosporales; family Streptomycetaceae; genus Kitasatospora; species Kitasatospora sp. NPDC127067. The sequence continues at coordinate 91,690 of NZ_JBHXEM010000017.1, forward strand.
AGGCCGCAGAGCCGACCATCGCGAGCGTACTGGACAGGGCCTGGTCCACCGCGACAGGAATGGACCGCACCAAAGGCCAGGCCCTCCTCACCGTGTGGGGAGTCATCGACGAACTGCCACTCCCGGTGGTCGCGCTCCGGGGCATGGGGTTGCCGGACAGTGTGTTGCGGGTGCTTTTCAACGAAGGAATTCTCATCCCTTCGCGTCCCGCCGCCGACTCGGGACCTCCAGCCGGGGATTCCCCCCGGCTGGAGGTCAGCCCGGTCAGTCGAGAGGCGCTCAGGAACGACCTCCTGCGTACGATCCGGTCCACCGCTGACATGGCGGCGGGCGCCGGCGGGGAGCGCCCGTGCGACGTTGTCGACCGGAACCTGATCGCTGCCGGGCGCCTGCTGGCCAACACGGTGCTGCCGAGCGGGGAGACGGAGGGGGAGTCGGAGGCAGTGCCTCGTGTGATCGAGGCACTGCGTCGGGCCGTGGGATGGATCGACCGCCATGTCCCGGACGCGCTGCCCGGGTTGCGCGCGCGACTCGGCCTCTACGTCAACGGCGACTCCGCGGACGCGGTCCTTCTGCCGGTGGCGCAGACGATCGGTTCTGTTCCGCTGACGGAGCCGGCGAACACCTCGCCGGAGACGGTCTCGCGGACTGGCGCGGAGAGTGAGCGATCGGCTGCCCGGAATGCTGTGACGAACGATGCAGAACCCGGCAACGGCGCTGTGCGGCGATGGGAGTTGATCGACGAACTGTACGCGGCGGCGGGACGCCTCAACCTGGCCTCCCGGGCGTCGGTGCAGGAGCCGGATGCAGCCGCGACCTTCCTGTCCGCGTTCGAGTACGCCGTATCGCTCTTGGAGGCGTGCGGTGAAGCCGCCCCGTGGCGTGTGCTTCGTTCTGTCGACCAGTGCGGCTTCCACGGGGCGCGCCGCCATCGCGCGCTTGCCCAGGTAGCCCCCGCCCGTGAACGGTTGACGCGACAGCTGGCGGCCCTCCACGAAGGTCCTGCCAACGGCTCGCTGAACCGTCTGCTGTGGTCGACATCCTGGATCCTGAACACGGCTGCTGCCCAGATTTCGGCAGACGTCAGCGCCGATGCCTCTGACAGTCTCGAACTGGCGGAGCAACTGCTCGAGGTTTTTCCTCTGGCGCAGGACTCGCGGGCCCGCCAGACCCGGAACTGGTTCCTCTACAGGTTGGCAGGACTCCGCCGTGCGACGGCGACGACGGCGGACGAGCGACGGACAGCAGTGCGTTTCGCCTATGAACTCGCGAACGAGAACACCCGTTTGGCAAGCGTGGTCCCGGAGCGGCAGCAGCAGTGGACACACAATCTTCTGGCAAGCGGGTACATGTACGCACAGGAGACGAGGGGGGACGGAGAGCGGCTGGAGCTGGCCCAGGAGACGCTGTCGGCACTTGAGGAGGCGTGGGGTTCCAGGGACGACTGGCCGGTGCCACTGGTGGTCGAGGCGGCCGGATTCCTGCGCAGGGTCCACGAGCGGCACGCGGACCTGGAGTTGCAGTACGCGGGTGCCCGGGAGGTTCTCGCTCTACTGAACGGCCGGGCCGGAAGCCTTGCCGATCGGGAGGGGCCCAGTGCCACCATGCCGGTGGACCACATGGTCGAACTGGCCGAGGCCAACGCGTTCCTGGCCTATGTCTACCGTGAGCGCAACGATCACGCGTCGGCCCGGCACAGCCTCCAACAGGGTGTACGCATGGCCCGGATCGCCGTGCGGTCCTTCCCCACCGGACGTACCTACATGACGTGGCTCCGGCTGCTCCGCACGAAGCAGGCCTGGTCCGGGGGCGGTCGTGGACGGATGCTGCTTCCGGAGCACGCCAAGGCCGTCGAAGAGGTCCGTCGGTGGCTCGACAGTGGTGAGGAGGTCCGGGCCGGGAATCAGTCATTGGCCCTGCTGCACTTGTGGTGCTTGGACAGCGATTGGCAGCGGGAAGGGACCCTGGTGGTCGCGGCGCAGGCCGTACCCGTGCACAACACGGGCTGGAACACCGGCCGTTCCTTGCAGCAGGTGCGAGCCGACCAGGTTCACCGTGGGCGCTGGAACGCTCTGATGGCGCATGAGCGGGTGTACGGACCGACCTGGGCGCTGTACGAGGCCCGCATCAGGATCACTCGTGAGTACCAACGCTGGACCGCGATCTACAGCAGGCGCCCGCAGGAGGTCGATCACGGACCGGTTTGGGAACTGCTGGACAGGGCCGGGCAGTTGTTTCCGCGGAACCTGGACGTCATGAGGTCCCGTGCGTCCTACCACCGATACATCTGGGAGTACGGCGAGGCGGCTCGACTCCACGCCGAGGCGGCTCGGCAGGAGCGGGACGGGGACCGTTGGCGCCGTGGACTGATCGAGGCGTCCGAGTGTCTGTTGAGACAGGCGATCTATGAAAAGGGGATCTCCTCCGCGGCGCGCGAGTCGGCCTTGTGCGCGGCTTCGGACTACCTGCAGGAGGTCTCCGAACTCCACACACAGGCCCCCCGGGTGTCGCTGCTGTCCGCTCGGATCGCCCTCGAGTTGGGCAGGCCGGTGGACTGGGACCTGGCCGACTCCAAGTTTGCCGAGCTGATCGGTGACGACTACGTCGGAAACGTGGGGCGCTACCTCAACGAACGTCGGGATCGGACGGCCGCGGACATCGACAGCGGCCCCGCGGCGGACTCCATTGAATGGGAGCATGCGGCAGCGCCCCAGGACGCACTTGTGGTGGATGATCTCCTTGAAGAGCACTTCACCGACGTTGAAGTCCTGATGTCTCTGGGGAGTCTCTACCTGCGGCGTTCCATCTTGAACGCGGAGCAGGATCCGGAAGCAGCCCGGTCCAGCGCCTGGCGCGCCTACAACTGCTTCGACGGACGCAGGGTCATGGAAGCAGCCGTCAACGGTCAGGAGAAGGTCGACACCGCCTTCATGCGCGGTCAGACCATCGCATGGGCGGCCGAACTCGCCGGCTCCACGGACCCCTTTCCCCGAGACAGCGGATGGCAGCGCGGGTGGCTGGATCTCGCGGAGTCTCGACTGCAGTCTGCCCGCAGTCGAAGTGCGGGCGGCTTCCACGAGTTGGTCTGCACGTGGGACAGCCGGTTGCGGGCGCTGAAAGCCGGGCTGCGGGAAAAATGACGCACGGTCATCGGTCGAGTGCCGGTGCTGAGTGGTTCGTCCGCAGGAACCGACCGTGCCGCACTGCCGAAGGCCCGGGCCGGATTGGATCCGGTCCGGGCCCTTTGTGTGCGCCGGCGGGTGGGGTCACTGGTCGAGGTAGGTGAGGGCGGCCAGGATGCGGCGGTTGTCGGTGGTGGTCGGGGGGAGGCCGAGCTTGGTGAAGATGTTGGTGATGTGCTTGGCGACGGCCTTCTCGGTGATGAAGAGGGCCTGGGCGATGCCGGCGTTGGAGCGGCCCTGGGCGAGGGATTCGAGGACGTCGCGTTCGCGGGTGGAGAGGGTGGAGAGGGCGGTGTCGCGGTCCTTGGCGGCCAGGAGCCGGGTGACGACCTCGGGGTCCATGGCGGTGCCGCCGGCGGAGACGCGGCGGATGGCGTCGAGGAACTGGGCGCCGTTGGTGATGCGGTCCTTCAGCAGGTAGCCGATGCCTCGGCCGCCGGTGGTGAGGAGTTCGCGGGCGTAGAGGGGTTCGACGTACTGGGAGAGCAGCAGGACGGGGAGGCCGGGGGTCGTGCGGCGGGCGGTGAGGGCGGCGCGCAGGCCCTCGTCGGTGAAGGTCGGCGGCAGCCGGACGTCGACGATCGAGACGTCCGGCCGCTGCTCGGTGAGGGCCCGGAGGAGGTCGGGGCCGTTGTCCACGGCGGCCGCCACCTCGTGGCCGTGGGCCTGGAGGAGGCGGATCAGGCCGTCCCTCAGGAGGAAGTGGTCTTCGGCGAGGACAATGCGCAAGGAAGCTCCATGGTCACCGTGGTCGGACCGTCGGGGGGACTGCTGACGGAGACGACCCCGTCGAAGGTGGCGAGCCGTCGTTCGACGCCGCGCAGCCCGGTGCCCCGGCGGGCGTCCGCGCCGCCGCGTCCGTTGTCGGAGACGGTGATGCGCAGCACGCCGCGATCGTAGCGGAGTTCGATTCCGGCGCGGCCGGCGTCGGAGTGCTTGACGACGTTGGTGAGGAGCTCCGAGACCGCGAAGTAGGCGGCGGACTCGACGGGCATCTCGGGGCGGCCGGGCAGGTCCGCCGAGACCTCGGTGGGGACCGGGCAGACCATGGCCAACGCCCGTACCGCGTCGGTGAGTCCGCGGTCGGCGAGGACGGGCGGGTGGATGCCGCGGACCAGGTCGCGGAGCTCCTCCAGGGCCTTGGCCGAGGACTGGCGGGCCTCGACCAGCAGGGCGCGGACGGCCTGCGGGTCGCTCTCCAGGAGGTGTTCGGCGGCGTCCAGGGTCATGCCCATCGCGACCAGCCGGGCCTGGGCGCCGTCGTGCAGGTCACGTTCGATCCTGCGGATCTCGGCCATCCGGGTGTCGACGGCGGTGCTGCGGGTGGCGGTCAGGTGGGCGATCCGGCCGGCCAGCAGCTCCTGCTCGCCCGGGGCGAGCATCGAGTGGACGTGGCGGGCGTGCCGGTGGACGGTGCGGGGCGCGAGCCAGAGCGCGAGCGGGAGGTGGAGCAGGCCGAGGATGCCGGCGAGGACGGCGGTGACGGTGCCCTCGATCGGGATGAACTCGAACCAGAGGCCGTCCCATTCGGCGGACAGCGGGACGCCGAAGAAGGCCAGGAAGACGCCCCAGAGGCCGGCGAGCAGGGCGGCGATCGGCAGGAAGGCCAGCACGCTGCCGAGGAACGGCTCGGCGAGGACCCAGTGGAACTCGCGGCGGGTCTGCGGGTCGCCCGTGATCCAGCGGTAGCGGGCGAAGACGCCGGAGGCGTCCTTGAGCACCGGGGGCAGCGGGTCGGGCGGCCCCGGGAAGCGGATGCCGGACCAGTCGGCGGCCAGGGCGCGTTGACGGTCGGTCAGCGCGCGTACCCGGGTCATGGCCCGCGGGACCAGTCCGAGGCCCGGGCCGGCGAGGGAGATCGCGCCGGTGACACCGAGGGAGTGGACGAGGGCGACACAGGAGAGCCGGCTGAGGGTCAGGCTCCGGCGGAGGGCGGTGAGCCCGGCCGGTACCGAGAACCCGGCCGGTACCGAGAACCCGGCCGGTACGGGGGATCCGGCCGGTACGGAAGAGTCGGCGGGTGCGGAGAGCCCGGTGGGCTCGGCCGGTGCCGGGCTCTGTGCGGGTCGCGTCGTGCTGTCCATGGATGTGGTCCCCTCCCGGTGGTGCTGTCGCACGGCCCGGTCGTACCGGCCGTGAGGCCATTCTGGCGACGGCGGGAGGGTGTTGTCGGTGGGAGAAACTCCCCCTTCGGCCCTACGGGATATCTGCCGAACGGCAGATGGCAGGAGTCCGCGGATCGGCCAGGCTTGCGAGCGTGTTCACGTGCCCCGGGGGACGGGCCCGGGGCGGTGCATCCGATCACAGTCGCAAGGAGGATGAGGTGGAGCGACGTGCGAGATCCGGATACGGGACGGTCGTTCTCGTGGTGGCCGCGCTGGTGTCGCTCGCCGGTTGTGCCGATGCCAGGGATGCCGCGCCCGAGGACAGGACCTTCGAGTTCGCCGGCAGGAGCCTGGACGTGAAGTCGCACGGTGCGCCGGCCGACCTGGTCGCGGTCGACCGCGAGGACGTCAAGGTCACCCGCTGGTTCGACACGAGCGGGAAGATCGGCAGTGCCAAGGAGTCCTGGACGCTCGAGGACGGGGTGCTCGAACTCAGGGCGGGGTGTTCGGGGCTGGCGAACTGCGACACGAAGTACCGGGTCGAGGTGCCCCGGGGGGTCGTGGTGCTGCGGGACGGGCGTGGGACGGAGCTCAAGGGGTGAGGGCGGAGAGCGTGCTCGAACTGGTGGATGTCACCAAGGTCCACAAAGGCGGAAAGCGGGCCGTCGACGGCATCACGCTGCGGCTCGGGCCGGGAATGGTGGGGCTGTTGGGGCCGAACGGTGCCGGGAAGTCGTCGTTGATGCGCATCGTGTCGACGGTCACCCGGCCCACGGGGGGCCAGGTCCGCTACCGGGGCGCCGACGTGGTGGCCGAGCCGGACCGGCTGCGCCGGGAACTCGGCTACCTGCCGCAGGACTTCGGGGTCTACCCGAACCTGACGTCACGGGAGTTCCTGTCCTACCTGGCGGCCGCCAAGGGGATCGGCGCCCGCTCGGCCCGGGCCCGGATCGACGAGCTGATCCAGCTGGTCAACCTGACCGAGGCGGTCAAGCGCCCGCTCGGCGCGTACTCGGGCGGCATGCTCCGCCGGGTCGGCATCGCACAGGCGCTGCTGGCCGACCCCCGGGTGATCGTGGTCGACGAGCCGACCGCCGGCCTGGACCCGGAGGAGCGGGTGCGCCTGCGCAACCTGCTCAGCGAGCTCGCGGCGGACCGGGTGGTGATGCTGTCGACCCACATCGTCTCCGACGTGGAGTCGGTCGCCTCCGACATCGCGGTGGTCGCCCGGGGACGGCTGCTGCGCCGGGGCGCGCCGGACGAACTGCTCCGGGAGGTCGACGGGCGGGTGTGGGAGGCGGTGGTCGATCCGGCCGACCTCCTGGAGGTGCAGGCCCGCCACGTGGTCAGCCGGATGGTGCGGACCGGGAGCGGCGTGCGGCTGCGACTGCTCGCCGCCGAGCCGCCGCGGCCCGACGCGGTCCCGGTGCCGCCCGACCTGGAGGACGCGTACCTGGGCGTCATCCACCGTCCGGGGGAGCGGGACGGGGCCGAGCCGCGGGCGGTGCCGCGGTGACCGGATCGGTGCTCGCCGGGCTGGCGGTCGGCGACTTCCGCGACCGGGTGCGCCGGCCGGTGTACGCGGTGACGCTGCTCGCCGCGGTCGGGCTCGGCCACCTGGCCGTACCGGACGCGGGCGGCCACTGGACGATCATGGACGTGGGCGGGAACCGGGGCGTCTACAACAGCGCCTACGTCGGTGCGGTCACCGCCCTGGCCGGCGCCCTCTGGCTCACCTTCGGCGGCTTCTACGTGGTGCGCAGCGGCATCGCGCGGGACGAGACGACCGGGGTCGGACAGATCCTCGCCGCCACCCCGCTGCGCACCTCCCAGTACCTCCTGGCCAAGTTCCTGAGCAACCTGCTGGTGCTCGCCTCCATGGTCGGCGTGCTGGCCGTCACCGCGCTGCTGATGCAGCTTGCCCGCGGTGAGGACCGCGCGGTCGACCCGGCAGCCCTGGCGGAGCCGTTCCTGCTGCTCTCGCTGCCCCTGATGGCCGTCACCGCGGCGGCGGCGCTCCTGTTCGAGACGGTGCCGCTGCTGCGGGGCGGTTTCGGCAACGTCGTCTGGTTCGTGCTGGCCATGGTGCTCGCGATCGGCGGGCAGTCGGCCTCCGCGCCGCTGGACGGCCTCGGTGTGCACCGGATCGCGCGGTCGATGGGCGCGGCGCTGGAGGCCCAGCACGGGACGGCCGACCCGGGCGGGTTCAGCCTCGGCCTGACCAAGGTGGACAGGCCGCTGGGCACCTTCCGCTGGGACGGGTTCGACCCGTCCTCCGGGTTCCTCCTCGGCCGGCTGGCGCTGGTGTTGGCGGCGTTCGCCGTGGCGGTGCTGCCGGCGCTGTGGTTCGGCAGGTTCGATCCCGCACGCGGGTCCGGTGGGGCGGCCGCGCTGCCGGAGCCGGCCGCGCTGCCGGAGCCGGCCGAGGTTCCGACGGCCGCCGGGGTGGCGGGCCGGCTGTCCGGGCCCGACGCGACGGAGCCCGCGGGGGCGCGCCGGACGACCGTGCGGGGTGCCCTGCCACGGACCGAACCGCGGCGGGCCGGGGCGTTCGGCCGGCTGCTGGCGGGTGAGGTCCGCATCCTGGTGCAGGGCGTCTCCCGGTGGTGGTGGCTGGTCGCGGCCGGGCTGACGGTGGCCGGGTTCGTGCTGCCGACGGATGCCGTCACCGGCCTGCTGCTGCCCCTGGTGTGGCTGTGGCCGGTCCTGATCTGGTCCCGGCTCGGCAGCCAGCGGGTGGAGAACGGTCTGGAGGTGCTGCTGGGCGCCTACCCGTCGGCCCGGCGCCGGCTGCTCGCCGAATGGGCGTCCGGGCTGGTGCTCACGGCGGTGACGGGCGCCGCCCCGCTGATACGCATGCTGGTGGCGGGCGACGGCGCGGGGACGGCCGGCTGGCTCGGCGGCGCGCTGTTCGTCCCGTCGCTGGCCATGGCGCTCGGCCTGGTGAGCCGGAGCCACCGGCTCTTCCAGGCGGTCTACCTGCCGCTCTGGTGGGTGCTGGTCAACAACGTCGCCGCCGTCGACTTCATGGGGGCCGTGCGCGTCGACGGCAGCCCGGCCGGTCCGGGCCCGCTGCTGGTCGGGGCGCTGTCCGCGGTGATGCTCGCGGTGGTGTTCCTGGTCGGCGCGGCCCGACGGAACGTCAAGGGCTGAGGCCCGGGCTGAGGAACGGGTTGAGGAACGGGCCCGGGTCGGAGGCCGAGGCCGAGGCCGTGCGAAGCCGGGAGCCCGGCCCGTCGGCGGACGGACCGGGCTCCCCTCGCGCTTCGGGTCACACCTCGGGGGCGCTGCTCGGCTACTCGTCGTCGCCGAGGTCGCCCGCCAGGTCGCCCGCGAGGTCGCCGTCCGGGGTGCCGCTGATCGCGTAGCCCTGCCGGCGCGCCTCGTAGCAGGCCACCGTGGCGGCCGCCGAGACGTTCAGCGAGCCGACCCGGCCCAGCTGCGGCACGAACACCACCTGGTCGCACAGGGCAAGCGCCTCGGGCGTGATCCCGCGGTCCTCGTGCCCGAGCACGAAGGCCACCGCCGGGGTCAGCTCCGCGGCGAACATCGGCACCGCCTCGTCCGCCAGCTCCAGACCGACGACCTTGAAGCCGTCCGCCTTGGCCGCCGCGACGGCCTCGGCGACGGTCGGGAAGTGCTCCACCTTCAGGTACTTGTCGGTGCCCATCGCGGCCTTCTGCGCGCCGGACGAGCGCACCGACGGGGTGTCCCCGGCCAGGTACAGCTTCTCGGCGCCCATCGCCGCGCCGGTGCGGACCACCGAGCCGACGTTGAACGGCGACTGGAGGTTCTCCAGGATCATCGCGAGCCGGAACTCGTTGCTGCGCCGCCAGGAGCGGTGCAGGCGCTTCAGTTCGGTCCCGCGCAGCTGCTTCACGTCGTCGTACCTCGTCCGCTCTCGGAGCCCTCGCCCACCTCGGGGCGGGGCCGCGCTTCCAGAATCCGGGACCCGTTGACCGATGCGACCCGAGTGGTCGGGTAGCCCTGCTCGTTCAGCCACTTCTGGAGCGAGTCCGAGCCCAGGTGCTTCTGCACCACCAGGAACGCCGAGCCGTCCGGGGTCAGCCGGTCGAGCCAGTGCGTGAGCAGGCGGCGCAGCGCGGCCTTGCCGATCCGGATCGGAGGGTTGGAGTAGATGGTGGCGAAGCGGACGTCCTCGGGGACGTCGTCGGGCAGGGCTGCCCGGACGTTGCCGAGCCCCAGCGCCTCGGCGTTCAGCCGGACCAGCTCCAGGGCGCGCTCGTTGACGTCCACCGCCCAGACCGGGAGGCGCTTGCGGCGGCTCGCCCAGGTCAGGGCGATCGGACCGTAGCCGCAGCCGATGTCCAGGATCGGGCCGCGCACCCGCGGCTGCGGGGCGTGCTCCAGCAGGATCCGGGTGCACGGGTCGAGTCGGCTGCGGGAGAACACCCCGGTGTCGGTGGTCAGTTCCAGGGTGAGGTCCGGCAGGGAGACCGTGATCGGCCGGCGGTCGCTGGCCACCTCGGGTGCACCGGTGAAGTAGTGCGAGCCGGACATGATTTCCCCGTCGTTCGTATGGGCCTCGGGGCCACCGGGTGGGTGTGGGTTAGCCCTTTGTACGGCACCGATCGTACCCCCGGTGGCCCGGACGGCGTTCAGGACGGCGGTGCGGACGGCGTTCCGGACAGCGGTGCGGTCACGCGGCGCCGGGGGTCTTGCGGGTGGCCACGTTGATGCGGTTCCAGGCGTTGATGGTGAAGCAGACCGAGATCAGCTGCGCCAGCTCGGCCTCCGCGAAGTGCGCGGCGGCCCGGGCGTACACCGCGTCCGAGACGCCGCCGTGGATCCGGGTGATCTCCTCGGCCAGCGCCAGGGCGGCCCGCTCGCGCTCGCTGTAGACCCCGGCCGGGGCCTCCTGCCAGACCGGCAGCAGGTAGATCCGCTCGTCGGTCTCGCCGGCCTTGCGGGCGTCCTTGACGTGCATGTCCAGGCAGTACGCGCAGCCGTTCAGCTGGGAGGTGCGCACCTGGACGAGCTCGACCAGGGCCGGGTCCAGGCCCTCGCGGGCGGCGGCGTCCAGGGCGATCATCGCGCGGAACACCTTGGGCGCGGTGCGGGCGTGGTCGAGGCGGGCGGGGGCCTCGGCGGCGTCGGTGGTCGGGGCGGTCCGGGCGCTCTCGTTCGTCGTCATGCCTATGACCCTAGGGGCGGAATGAACCTGTTCCCTGGGCCATTCAGGGCGCTGTTTCATGGGTCAATCCGGCGGGTCGGCAAGGGGTCCGCGGCAGCCCCGGCAACACGCCGGAGCGGCGTCGGCACTTCGCGTCCCGGCGCCGGGCGGCGGATACTGCCAGTACGCCAGCCGGGCCCGTGAAGGCCTCCGAACAGTGAGGACGGATGCCATGCCGCAGGAACAGCACGAGGAATACCTGATCGAGGAGACCGCCGAGACCGTCGAGACCGACGAGAAGGCACCCGAGGGCGACACCTACGACGAGGTGGCCGAACGCCGGGCCCTCGGAGCGGACCCGGCGACCAACGTCGCGGACGTCGTGGAACAGACCCGGCCGGTCCGGCACGACGAGGAGGAGTACCGGGAGTAGCCGTCGCCCCCGCTCCCGCCCTGCCCCCGCCCCGGGCTCGCTGCCGCCCGGACCGGCCGTCCCGGTTACAGGGCCCGGCGGCGTTGCAGCCAGACGAAGGCCGCCCAGCCCGGCAGCACCGGCAGGATCAGCGTCAGCAGGCGGTACAGCGCCACCGCGGCCAGTGCGCCGCCCTGTTCCATCGAGGCGGTCTGCTGGAGCAGCGTGAGCAGCATCCCGTCCACCGCGCCGGCCCCGCCCGGGGTCGGCGCCGCGCTGCCCACCGCGTTGCCCACCAGGAACACCACCGCGACCGCGGCGAAGGACGGCTCCGGGCCGATCGCCCGGGCACAGCAGTACAGGCAGGCGATCAGGCAGATCGACACCAGAAGCTGCCCGGTCACGCCCACCGCCAGCCGGGTCGGGCTGCGCAGCAGGTCCAGCAGCCGCGGCAGCACCTCGGCCGTCAGCGGCCGCAGCCGCGTCGCCAGCCACCGCCGCGCCACCGGGATCGCCGACACCACCGCCAGCAGCGCCGCCGCCCCCGCCAGCCCGGCGACCACCGCGGGCAGCGCGTCCAGCTCGGAGCCGCCCGGCTCGAAGCCCAGCAGGTAGACGAAGGCCCCCAGCTGCAGCAGGTGCAGCACCAGGCCGATCAGCGTCCCCACGCCGACGCTGGACAGCGCCTGCGCGGTGGGGATGCCCGCCCGCTGCAACAGGCGGGTGTTCAGCGCGACCCCGCCGACGCCGCCGGGCGACACCAGCTTCACGAACGACCCGGCCACCTGCGCCAGCACCGCGTTGCGGAAGTTCAGCCGCTCCGGCACGAAACCGACGAAGCCCATCGCCGCCGCGACGTGGCTCGTCGCCGCCGCCGCCAGCGCCAGCAGCAGCCACCAGGGATCGGCGTCCGCCAGCGCGGAGACCGGATTGTCCTCCGCCGCGAACAGCTGCGGGATCAGCAGCCAGCCGGCCACCACGCCGCCCACGACGATCAGCAGGGTCCGCGGCCGCAGCCGCTCCAGCCGCACCGGGCGGCCCACCACCTGCGGGCGGGTGCGCAGGACCTCCGCGCGGATCTCGTCGAGGAGGCCGCCGGGGGCGGGGGAGTCGTGCGGGGTCCCCGGCCCGGTCGTGGTGGCGGACCCGGTGCCACCGGTGGGCGCGCCCACGTCACCGGCCGCGCCGTGGCCGCCGCTCGCCGGGGCGGTGGCTCGGGCGGTGGTGCGTTTGGCGTGCTGCCTGAGGGCGCGGCGGGTGGTGTGGGTGAGGGCGATGGGCTGGAGCAGCGGGAGGGCGGCGTCGATCGGGTCGGGGCCGAGGACGGCGGTGGCCGTGCGGACCGAACGGGCGGCGCCGGCGCGCAGGGCGAGGGTGGTGAGGAGCTGGGCGAGGTCGCAGCACAGGACGAGTTCGGTGGCGGCGATGTCGCCGTCGGCGAAGTCGACCAGGTGCACGGCGCCGGAGCCGTCGATCAGCAGGGAGGAGGGGACGAGGGCGCGGTGGGCGATCTCGCGGCGCTGGAGCAGGGCGAACTGTCGCCAGGCGTCGGTGAGCAGTTCGTCGGTGATCTCCTCGTCGGTGAGTTCGTCGAGGGTGCGTCCGGCCAGCCGCTCGTACGCGATGAGGGCGGTGTCCTGGCCGATGCCCGCGGTGGCGGCGATGCGGCGGGTGCGGACGCCGGCCGCGAGGGCCGCGTACGTGACCAGGGCCTCGTGCTCCAGGCCGGTGCGCGGGGAGCGCAGGACGCGCGGGTCGGGGGCGGTGCGCAGGCGCAGCCGGCGCCAGGCGCGCTGGACGGCGGCGGCGGTGACGGCCTGCCGGTCGAGGAGCTGGACGTCGAGGTCGGGGCGGTCGTCGGCCTGCCGGACCCGGTAGCGGTCGGGGCCGGCCGGCCGGGCCTCGACCGGGCGCAGGCCGCTGTCGCGCAGGGCGCGCAGGACCTCGCCGGGCCGGGGGCAGGGGTCGGGGGTGCCGACCGCGTACAGGGTGCCGTGGGCGCCGGTCCAGCCGATCAGCAGCCCGAGCAGGAGCGCGGTGGGGGTGGCGTACCCGCCGGTCAGCCCGGCCAGGCCGGAGAGGGCGAGGACGGTCCAGGGCAGGCGGCGTTCCCGGCTGCCGGAGGCGGTCATGAAGGCGAGGGCCGGCGCGAGGTAGCCGTAGACGGACTCGGTGTGCCCGAGCCCGCCGCTGCCGGGCAGCGGCTGGGTGAGCGCGGAGAGCAGTGAGGGCGGGGCGAGGCCGTCGGCCCAGAGGTCCAGTCCGAGCGTGGCGCCGTACGCGAGGACGGCGGCGAGCAGCCCGTCGGAGACCTGCTGGAGGGCGCGTCGCCGGTCGGGGCCCAGCAGCCGGCGGACGGCGAGGCCGACCGGGAGCAGCAGGACGGCGGCGGTGGTGAGACCGCCGGCCAGTCCGGCCAGCGGGCGCGGCACCAGGGAGGCCGCCTCGGCGACGTCGGCGGCGATGCCGCCGGTGGTGGCGCGGGCGTAGTCGGCGAGCAGCAGGGTGAGGGCGATGGCGAACAGGCCGCCGAGCAGCCGGATCAGGGCGACGGGCTGCCGGACCCGGTCGGTGGTGGGTAGCGGACGGGCCCGGAACCGGCCGGGGCCGGCCTGCTCGGGTATCCGGGCGGGGGCCGTTCCGGGGCTGCCGTCGGCCGGCACCCCGGTGCCGTCGGCGGACACTCCGGTGCCGTCGGCCGATGACCCGGTGCCGTCGCCGCTGCTGCCGCCGTCGGTGCCGGCGCCGCTTCCGCCGCCGGTGTCCCGCGTCCGCGTGCCGCGTTTCCGTTGCGCGGGCGCACCGCCGGGGTCGGCCCCGCCGGTGTCGCCGTTCATTCTCCCCGTCACGATCGCCACGGATGGCATGCTCCCATGCCGCCCGCGGGCGAGGGGCGGGGATTCGGCAGTGCCGGGACGACGCGGCCCTACGCCTGCCGGGTCGGCAGGACGACCAGGTGGCGCAGGTTGACGTGCCGGGGGCGGCTCACGGTGTAGGCGATGAGGTCGGCGACGTCCTCGGCCGCGAGCGCCGGGATGGCGGTGAACATGCCGCCGAGCTGTTCGCGCAGCACCGGGTTGTCGATGTGCCCGGCGAGTTCGGTGTCGGTCAGTCCGGGCTCGATCGCGCTGACCCGGACGTCGCGCGGGCCGAACTCGCTGCGCAGGGCGGCGGACAGCTGGGTGAGCGCGGCCTTGGTGGCCCCGTACACCGCGTAGTCGGGGAAGACCACGTGCGAGGCGATCGAGGAGACGTTGACCAGGTCGGCGGTGCGGCCCTCGGCGGCGGCCGCGGTGAGGTCGGGGCCGAAGGCGCGGACGATCCGCAGCGCGCCGGTGAGGTTGGTGTCGACCATGCGGGTCCACTCGTCGATCCGGCCGTCGGCGAGGGGGTTGGGCAGCATCACCCCGGCGTTGTTGACCACCAGGTCGACCGGGCCGTAGGCGTCGTGGACGGTCCTCGCGGCGGCGTCCACCGAGGCCTGGTCGGTGATGTCGGTGGTGACGGTGAGCGCCCGTCCGCCCGCGGCGGCGATCTCGGCGGCGAGGGCGTCCAGCCGCTCGGTGCGGCGGGCGAGCAGGGCGACCCGGGCGCCGGATGCGGCGAGCAGCCGGGCGGTGGCGGCGCCCATGCCGCTGGCGGCTCCGGTGACGACGGCGGTGCGGGCGGCGGCGGAGGGGTGGCTCATCGGGGACTCCAGAGGTTCGGTCGGGCCGGTGCCGACCACTCTGCGCGGGCTGCGAGCGGTTACCCAGGGTTGTGCTTTTCCCGGGAACTCCCTTCCTGGGACGGCCCTTCCTGGGCCGGGGGCGCCTGGGACGGGGGAACCCGGGAACGGCAGTGCCACCCTCGGGACGCCCGTCCATGGCCGCCCTGAGCGGGCGTTCCGTGCCGGGGCGGCATAGCCTTTCAGTCATGAGCGCCTGCGAAGACCTCGCTCTGGCCCCTCAGAACATCGAGCCCCGGCCGCCCGCCGACGGCTGCGCCGACTGCCTGGAGCAGGGCCGCCGGGACTGGGTGCACCTGCGGATCTGCCTGGACTGCGGCCACATCGGCTGCTGCGACTTCTCTCCGCAACGGCACGCCACCGCGCACTTCCACAACACCTCCCACCCGGTGATCCGCTCGTACGAGCCGGGGGAGGACTGGCGTTGGTGCTTCGTCCACGAGGTCATGGGCTGAGCCGGTCACGCGTGTGACGGGGCCCGCGTGTGACGGGGCCCGCGTACCGGCGCTCGCGCAGGCTCCCGCGGACGTCTCCCGGGTGTGGCGCCCGCACATCCCTTCCGCACTGGCACGGACCTGCAATCCGGATAAAATCCGGACATAAAGCCCGTTCGGCCCCACCGGCCGGCATCCGACCGGCCGGTGGCCGACGAAGGGAGGCCGACGATGACCAAGCGAACGCCCGGCAGCACCGCCAAGCTCCGCCAGGGCACCCAGGAACTGCTGGAACGCCGGGGCATGGCGAGCCCGCCCGCCCGGTTCGCGCCGATGCCGAGCGCCGGCGCGATGTCCTACGCCGCCGCCGGGCACGGCGCCGGCGAATCGTTCCGGCACGGTGGAAGGGATGCGCCGGGCACGACGATGCACGCCGCCCCGGCGATGCACGCCGAGCTCAAGGGGCACCGGCACCGTGGCGCGGAGAAGCACTCCGCCCACTGAGCCGCACCGTGCCGCAGTGCACTGCACCGCACTGCGGCCGGACCGCTCCTGGCGCATCGTCAGACGTTCCCCGTCCCCCCGCGGCGGCCGGTCGGCGACGGCTTCGGCCCGCTCCCACAGGGCTGTTGCCGCCGGAGCGCGGCCGGCACGGTCGGTGTCGGTGGTGTGCGCTACGTTCGTCCCGTTCACCAGGGCACAGGTACCGGTGCAGGTACGGGGCAGGACGACGGGGGCGGGGCGTACGATGACCGACGTGATCACGGAGGAGCCGGTCGAGCTCCAGTTGGAGCGGTACCGCACCGAGTTGACCGGTTACTGCTACCGCATGCTCGGCTCGGTCTTCGAGGCGGAGGACGCGGTGCAGGAGACCATGGTCCGCGCCTGGCGCGGGCACCGGGGCTTCGAGGGGCGGGCCGCGCTGCGCTCCTGGCTGTACCGAATAGCCACCAACGTCTGCCTGGACGCGCTGAACGGCCGCAACGGCCGGGCTCGGCCGATGGACCTGGCCGGGCCGGTCACGGTGGCCGCGGCGCACGACACCCGGCTCCCCGAGGTGACGTGGATCGGTCCGGCGCCGGACGGCCGGGTGCTGCCCGAGACGGGGGACCCGGCCGAGGTGGCCGTCCAGCGCGAGTCGGTGAAGCTGGCCTTCGTCGCGGTGCTGCAGCGCCTCGCGCCCCGGCAGCGGGCGGTGCTGATCCTGCGCGAGGTGCTCGGCTGGAAGGCCGCCGAGGTGGCCGAACTGCTCGGCGTCACGGTGGCCTCGGTCAACAGCGCGCTGCAGCGGGCCCGGGCGGTGCTCGCCGTCGACGCCTCGGCGGCCCGGCCGGCCCCCGAGCTGGACGAGGGCCGGCGCGCGCTGCTGGACGGCTACGTCCGCGCTTTCGAGGCGTACGACATGGACGGTCTCGCCGCGCTGCTGCACGAGGACGTCACGCTCAACATGCCGCCGTTCTCGATGTGGCTGCGCGGGCGGGACGAGCTCCGGGCGTGGATGCTGGGTCCCGGTCACGGCTGCCGCGGTTCGCGGCTGCTCCCGGTGACGGCCAACGGAGGCCCGGCCTTCGGCCAGTACCGGCCGAGTCCGGCGGGCGGGTACGAGCCGTGGGCGCTGATCGTGCCGGAGGTGTCAGAGGGGCGGATCACCGGCTTCACCAACTTCCTGGACACCGACGTGCTCTTCCCGCTCTTCGGCCTCTCGTCCCGACTGGAGGCCGATCCCGTCGCGGAGTCCGGCGCCGAAGCCGCCGAGCTCGCCGAGCCCGTCGAGCCCGCCGTGGACTCCGTCGCCGAGTAGCTCCGCGAAGGCCGGGGGGTCGGCCGCGCCCGGCAGCAGCGCCGACAGGCCGCTGAACGCCAGCAGTTCGCGCAGCGGGCCGCCGGCGTTCAGCAGCACCACGGCCACTCCGTGCCGGGCGGCGGCCAGCCGCAGCCGGGCGAGCGCGTCGACGACGGCCAGGTCGGGGGCGGTCAGCGCGCCCAGGTCGCAGGTCAGTACGGGGCGTTCCGGTGAGCCTTCCACGGTGTTCATGCCGGATAGGACCGCCGGGGCGGCCTCGACTCATCGGTCGTCGGCTGGTGGCAGAGTGGGGGCGACCGAACCCGACCCGTCCCAGGAGGAGCACCGTGACGGTTGAGCCGTTGAAGT
This sequence comes from Kitasatospora sp. NPDC127067, assembly GCF_042724755.1. Taxonomy (NCBI): domain Bacteria; kingdom Bacillati; phylum Actinomycetota; class Actinomycetes; order Kitasatosporales; family Streptomycetaceae; genus Kitasatospora; species Kitasatospora sp. NPDC127067. The sequence continues at coordinate 108,836 of NZ_JBHXEM010000017.1, forward strand.
CCCGCGAGGAATGGCTGGCCTCCCTGCCACGGATCTACGCGGCGGCGGGGTGCCTGCTGCGGGACGGGTCCGGCCGGATCCTGATCGTGAAGGCCGGGTACCGCGAGCACTGGCAGTTCCCGGGCGGCACGATCGACCTCGGCGAGGGCCCGGTGGAGTGCGCCGAGCGGGAGCTGCGGGAGGAGACCGGCCTCGTCCGGCGGGCGGGCGAGCTGCTGGCCATCTCCTGGACCCACGCCTCGGCCGAACTCGACCACCCCGCCCAGCACTTCATGTTCGACTTCGGCGCCGTTCCGGACGGCACCCCCGTGACCGTCCCGGCCGGCGAGCTGGACGACTACCGCTGGGCGTCGGTCGAGGACGCCCTGGAGCTGCTCGGCCCGGCCCGGTCGGCCCGGCTGCGGGCGGCGCTGGAGGCGGCCGAGGACGGCCGGGTGCGGATCGTCACCACCCAGGTCTCCGGGTTCTGAGCGCACGTGCCCTGTCCCGGGCGGGAGTTCCGTCCGGGACAGGGCACGGGGCCTCACGGCTGCGGCTCGGCCTCCGCGTCCCGGGCGGCGGCGACGATGGCGGCGATCGCCTCCGAGACGAAGGCCTCGGCGGCGGGCTTGTCCACCTTCAGCCCGGCCAACACGCCCTGGCCGTTCTCCAGCTCCAGCAGGGCGAGCAGGAGGTGCTCGGTGCCGACGTAGTTGTGCCCGAGCTTGAGCGCCTCGCGGAAGGTCAGTTCCAGCGCCTTCTTGCTCTCGGCGTCGAACGGGATCAGTGCCGGCAGGTCGTCGGCGGCGGCCGGCAGGGCGGCGGCGGCCACCGCCCGCAGGGCCTCCGGGGTGACGCCCTGGGCGGTGAGCGCCTTCATGCCGATGCCTTCGGGCTCGGCGAGCAGGCCGAGCACCAGGTGCGCCGTGGTGATCTCGGCGTTGCCCGCCTTGCGGGCCTCCTCCTGGGAGGCCACCACGACGCTGCGGGCCCGGGGCGTGAACCTGCTGAAGCCCTGGCTGGGGTCGAGGTCGTTCGGGGCGCCCGGATCCTTGGGCACGAAGCGCTTCTGGGCGGCCTGCTTGCTGACGCCCATGCTGCGGCCGATGTCGGTCCAGGAGGCGCCGGAGCGGCGGGCCTGGTCGACGAAGTGGCCGATGAGGTGGTCGGCGAGTTCGCCGAGGTGGTCGGCGGCGATGACCGCGTCGGAGAGCTGGTCGAGCGCGTCGGTGTGGACCTTCTTGATCGCGGCGATCAGGTCGTCGAGGCGCAGCGGAGTGCTGTTGGGAACAACGGGATTCTCCATGCGTCAACCGTAGGTTGTCGATCCAGGAATCGTCAACCATCGGTTGACGATGGTTTGCGGAGGTCTTCCCGGGAGTCTCCGGGGAACCCCTTCGGAGCCCCGGCGGCTTCGGGGCCCGCGCTACTCGGCGGGCAGCAGCCGCTCCCGGACGGCGGCGATCCGCTCGGGCGCGACGCCCGCCGCGAGCAGGTAGCCGACCGGGTCGAAGTCGTCGAGCGCGGCCGCCAGGGCATCCTCCGCGGTGGTCCCGGCCTCGGCGAGCACCGCGTCGATCCGGCGGTAGGGGTCCGGCAGGCCCAGCATCCCGTACAGCGGACGGACGTTGGGGCCGCTCATCAGGTAGTCCTCGGCGATCGCGGCCCGGTCGACCCCGGCCAGGGCGAGCAGCAGCAGGACGGCCAGGCCGGTGCGGTCGCGGCCGGCGCCGCAGTGCACGACCACGCCGCCGGGGCGGGCGCCGGCGAGCGCGGAGACCAGCGCGGCGGCGGCGTGCGGGCAGTGGTCCAGGTAGGGGCGGAGCGCGAGCGGGGTGCCGTCCAGTCGTCCGTGGGCCTCCCACCAGGCGGGGCCGGCCAGTTCGTCCAGCGGGACGCGGATCAGCTCGACGTCCTCGGGGAGCGGGAGGAGCGGCTTGTACTCCTCGGCGTTGCGCAGGTCGACCACGGTGCGGACGCCGTGGTCGAGGAGGGCGTCCCAGCCCTCGGCGGTGAGGCGGTCCAGGTTGTCCGCCCGGACCATCGCGCCGTGGGCGGTGGGCCGGCCGGAGGCGGTGGGCAGGCCGCCCAGGTCGCGGACGTTCAGGCAGCCGTCCCAGACGAGCGTGCGGTCCTCGGTGCTGCTCGGCGCGTGCGTCGTCCGGTACATGGGGGTCCCCGTTTTCCTCGGCGGGGGTCCCGTTACCCCCTCGTTATGAACGACTCCCGGGGGATCCGGATGGTTCCTCGCCGTTCGAGTCCCGGGAACCGGCCGTTCAGGGAAGTGTTCGGGGAAGTGTTCGGGGAGGCGGCTGTTCAGGGACCGGGTGTTCGGGAAAGCGGCGGGCCGTGTGCTCAGGCGGCGGTCGGGGCCTCGGCCTCGGTGCGGACCAGCCGCTCCATCGGCTCGACCGCGATCCGGCCGAGCATCGAACCGGCCACGATCGCGCCGATCAGGACGACGGTGGACAGCCAGGCCATGGTCGACACCGGCAGGGTGAAGGCACCGACCACCCGGGCCGCGCACTCGGCCAGCAGCGCGGCGCCCCAGATGCCCGAGAACAGGCGCTCGTGGCGGCGGAAGGCCCGCGCTCCGGCCGCCCGGCCCTCGACCAGCCGCTGCCAGGCAGCCGCGCGCTCCGGCCGGCCCTTGGTGAGGAAGGGCATCAGCATCGGGGTCATCACCGGTCGGCCGACCAGCGCGGAGGCCAGGATCGCCAGTGCCACCGTGCCGCTCAGCCCGCCGTCCTTGGCGATCATCAGGCGGGCGTCGCCGGTGACGAAGGTCAGCGCCAGGCCCGCCAGGTTGACGGTCAGCATCAGGGCGGCCCACAGGTTGAGCCTGCGCTCGACCAGCAGGCCGAGGACGGTCCGGGCGGCCGGGAAGGCGCTGCTCCAGGCCAGTGCGGCGAACTCGCTCAGGCCGAGGGCCGAGTGCAGCAGGTAGTAGCCGGCCAGCGGGGCGGCCACGTCGAGGGCCAGCGGGCGGAGCCCGGAGACCAGCGGGTTGGGGGCCTTGGCGTGGGTGGCGGCGCGGGTGGCGGCGGACGTGGCCGGGGTGGTGCCGGTGAGGGCGACGGTGCTGGTGACGGCGGCGGCACTGACGGTCTGGCTCACGGTGGGTTCCTCCCCGACTGGTGGCCGCGGGCCGCTGCCCGCGTCGTGCCTCCAGTCTTTCCGTCCGACCCTCCGTCGGCGCAGTGCCGTCCGTTGCGTGATCCGCGTGACGGTTGTCATGGTGCGCGCCGTGACACCGCCTCCGACCTGCGGATTCCTACCCCTCGTCGGGGAAGGTCCACAGTGCGCGGCCCAGGGTGTCCAGGCAGCGGACGGTGCCGAAGCGCTCGTCGCCGGCGGACAGGAAGCCCTGCGCGACACCCGCCAGAACGGTCCGGGCGACGCCGTCGCCGCGGGTCCAGGCGCCGGTCAGCACCAGCGCCTCGTCGGCGAGCTCGGCGCGCTGCACCCGGGCCACCGCCGCGGTCAGCAGCGCGGCGTTGACCGCCTCCAGCTCGGCGGGCAGGAGGTAGGTCTCCCCGGCGGGGGTGCGGTCCGCCTCGGCCCGGCGCCGCAGCTCCGGCAGGCCGTAACGGTGCACGGCGGCGACCGCGTCGTCCAGCGGGAGCTGCCAGCGCGGCCCGGGCAGCACCTCCCACCAGACGTCCTCGCCGACCGGCAGCACCTCGCCGATCCGGGCCCGCCAGGTCTCGACGCCGTACCGGGTGCGCGGGTCGGGCCGGTGGCCGGGGAGGGCCGCGACGCTCCAGGCGGTGCGGCGGACCACGCTGAGCTCGAAGGTGAAGGGCACCCGGTCGGCGGCGGGGCGCTCGACCAGGCCGAGCAGCAGCCAGTGGGTCTCGTCCGGCAGGCTGAAGGTCCGGCGCCACCCGATGAGGCCCAGGGCGCGCAGGGCGGGTGCGAGGTGCTCGCGCAGGCCCTTCGCATGGAGCTCGTGGAGCCCGTGGAGCTCGTGGGCGGTCGTCATCGCGGTCTTTCCCTGCTGGTCGTGGTGCCGGACGGGTGCGCCGGGTGCGGTGTGCCGGGCCCGGCGCCGGTGGTGGTCCCCGTCAGTGCTGGTCCCCAGCGGCACGGCTCAAACCAGGCAGGGTCGTGCGACCGGGGCCCGCACGGGTCGTGCGTGCGCCCTCGGACACGGCGGGGGCACGGGCGGCGTTCCGGGTGCGTCGGCGGACCCTGTGTCGGGGCGGGCCGTCGGCCCGGACTGCTTCGCCTACCGACAACGTAGGCCGGACGGGCCGGTCCGGGCCGTGGGCGAACGACAGGAGTCCTCGGGACCTTGGCCCCGGCCGCGGGCGGTCGTTCGGCCGGAGCCGAAGTGTTCGCCCGAATGGCGCATCATGTGGCGGGTGCAGAGTGCAGAGCGCCCCGGAGCGGGCACCGACGGACCCGTCGGCCGGTCCGGACCAGTCCCACCCGCCGGCCCGCCGCCGGGCCCGGCCCCCGCTCCCCCCGACCTGACCGAGGCGGTCCGGGCCGCGCAGGCCGGGGACGAACAGGCGTTCCGGCTGCTGTTCCGGACCGTCCAGCCGGGCCTGCTGCGCTACCTGCGGGTGCTGGTCGGCGGCCGGCCGGAGGACGCGCAGGACGCCGAGGACATCGCCTCCGAGACCTGGCTGCAGATCGCCCGCGACCTGCGCGGCTTCTCCGGCGACGGGGACGGCTTCCGCGGCTGGGCCGCCACCGTCGCCCGCCACCGCGCCCTCGACCACCTGCGCGCCCGGCGCCGCCGTCCGGTCACCGACCTGCCGTTCGAGCAACTGGTCGAGCTGGCGGCGGGGGACGACACCGCGCGTGCGGCGCTGACCACGGTCGGCACCGCAGACGCGCTGGCCCTGATCTCCCGGCTGCCGCGCGACCAGGCCGAGGCCGTGCTGCTGCGGGTGGTCATGGAGCTGGACGCGGAGAGCGCCGCCCGGGTGCTCGGCAAGCGGGCCGGCAGCGTCCGGATGGCCGCCCACCGGGGGCTGCGGCGGCTGGCCAAACTGGTCGAGCCGCGCGCCTCCGGGGGCGGCATCCCGGCGGCCCGGGCCGGCGCGGCGACGGCCGGGGCCCAGGCCGGACCGGGCGCCGGGGCCGCGGGGAACGCCGCCGGGGCGGCGGCCGGAGTGAGCGGGGGCGAGGCCGTCGGGCGACCCGTGGGGAAACCCGCGAAAAAAAGTTCTCCGCAGGGTGTGACAGAACGCCGGGCCGCGACGCTGAAGGACATGAGATGAGCACCAACCGATCCCGTCGGATCGACCGTGATGCCGCCGAGCAGCTGCTCGGTGGTGCCGTGGGCGGCCCGTCGGCCGGGCAGGACGCCTCGCTCACCGGACCGGACGGCGGTCCCGGGCAACTCGCCCGGGTGCTCGCCGCGGCCGCCGCCCCCGCGACGGCCGGCGAACTGGCCGGGGAGGAGGCCGCCCTGGCCGCGTTCCGGGAGGCGAGTCTCACGCCCGACCCGACAGTGACCCCCGTCCGGAGACGATCGATGGCAACCGCGGTGCTGGCCAGGGCCTTCAGCACGAAGGCCACTGCCGTCGTGCTCGGCGCCACCGCGCTGTGCGGTGTCGCCGTCGCCGCCGGCACCGGCAACCTGCCGCCCGCGCTGGGCGGCGGCCCGTCCGCGCCGGAGCACAGGCTCGCGGGCCGGGACGCTGCCACCGGCCCGGCGTCGGGCCCGGCGGTCGTCGGGTCGTCGGCGGGCGCGGCCCCGTTCGGTGCCGTGGCGTCCGGTTCCGCCCGTCCGTCCGGCAGCGCCTCCGCCGGACCGCAGGCGGTCGTCCCGTCCGGCCCCGCGACGCACGGCACCCCCTCGCCCGAGGGGCGCGGTGGCCGTTCGGCCGTCCCGCCCGCGCTGCTCGGCCTCTGCACCGGCTTCGCCGACCGTACGGCCAAGGGCGACCGCCCGAGCCGACTGGCCGGCGAATCGCTGTACGGCCCGCTGGTCGCGGCGGCCGGTGGCGCGGACCGCGTGACGGACTACTGCCGGGCCGCGATCGACGACGAGGACGGCGAGGACGGCGACCACCAGGGCGCCACCAGCCCGACGCGCGACCCCGGCCGCACCGGGGGCGGGGCGAACGCCGGATCCGGCAAGGGGAACACCGGCGGCGGCCGGACCGACGGAAACGGCAACAGCAACGGAAGCGGCAGCGGAAACGGGCGCGGCAACACCAGCGGCGGCAGCGAAGGCGAGGACACCGGCGGCGCCGGTACCAGACCGGGCAAGTCCGGCGTGACCGCCCCGGCCGTCCCCAACGCGCAGGACGGCCGCCCGGACAAGCCCGACCGGACCGAGAACGAACAGTCGGCCGGGAGGTAGCCCCCAGGACTCCGGGTGGGCGGCGAGCGACTCCCCCCGGGCTCGCCGCCCGCCCGGAACAGCACCACCCGCAGGACCCGCACCACCCGCAGGAAGCAGTACCACCCGAAGACCCCGGGTGGCCGGTCGGCTCCCCCGTGCCCACCGGCCGCCCGGCCGGCCCCGGCCGGACCGGCAGGCGCACCCCCCGGACGCGCCGCCGGCCCGGCCGGCCCGGAAACGTGGGGGGCGCCCCCCCCCGCGGCGGGGGGGGGCCCCCCCCCCGCCCGGGGGGGGGGGGGGCGCGGGCCCCGCCCCCCCCCCCCCCACACCCCCAAAAAAAAAAAA